>JASLGV010000383.1 GCA_030149995.1 Pedobacter sp. | reverse complement strand
GCAGAAGTCATGTTTGCTACTGGTGCACCGGCCCATGCTGCTGCATACAGGTTGTTTTGTGTAATCAGGTAAGCAACCTGGTAACCGCCCCAGCTTTGTCCCTGAATACCAATTTTGCTGCCATCTACCCAGCTGTTTTTCTTTAAGCTTTCTACACCCGAATTGATGTATTCTACTGCCGATTTACCTGGATAACCGGTTTCGTAGCTGATGCCTGGTGCAAAAACAAGATATCCGTTGCTTACAAAAAAGGAAATGTTTAATCTCGATGGGGTAGGTGCTGGTGCCTGATAGGTATATAGGCCGTCTGATAATTTTTCGTAGAAATAGGCAATCATTGGATATTTCTTTGTAGGATCGAAATTTTCAGGTTTATATAAAATACCTTGTGCCTGATAGCCCTTAGGCGTAGTCCATTTTACCAGTTCGGCTGTTCCCCAGTTGTATTGCTGTTGCTGCGGATTGGTATTGCTGAGTTTGGTTTCTGCTTTTAAATCATTGCTTACATATACATTTGGCGATTCTACGTAATTTGATTTATCGTAAATAAATACATCTGCATTTTTAGCCTTTGTCAGGTTTGAATACTTGTATTTGGCCATAACAACCAGCTCGGGATTTTTAACGCTGCCTGCATTGGCACGATAAAAACCATTTTCTTTGTTTAGGTTGTTAAATGCGTTCAGCCACAACTGTTCGTTGCCTTTTACAAAGCGGTTTTCTGTATCTGTTTTCTCATAACGGAACGTAATGTTATTGGCTCTTCCAAATCCGTTGGTAATGTTTTTGGGCTGACCTTTACCATCCGGAGAAAATGACCAGATGTCGTAACGGTCATAAATCAGTACAGATTTATCTCCTTCCGTCCAGGTAGCCAGTCCATAAGCGCCAGGCAAATCTGGCACATCATTTTCCTCATAGGCAAACTTAACATTCAAACCTGCATTTAATTGTATGGTTTTACCTGTTGCAATGCTGTAGCTATACCAGCCCGCATTTTTTTTGTCGAAATAAAGTACATAGTTTCCGGCAGGAGAGGCAGAGGCGTTGCCACTTAAATTCTCAATAATTTTTTTGCGCTGACCGTTTTTGGTATCCACCAGATAATAATCTCTGCTGGTGCTGCCGCTCCATTGTGATTCGATGCGGCGGCCATAATCTGTAGAAGCGAGTACAAAATTAGCATTGCCTTCACTTACAAGCCCGGCATCTGGTAAAGTTATATCGGTTAACGGAATTACCTTCGCATCGCTGTTGTAAACATCAATTACCGATAAATAATTCTTTTTATTATCCCGGTCTACGTTTTTTAGCTGAACAGGTTGCAGATAATCTTCTTTATAATTCCAGATATCAAGTTTAGCTACTTCAAAGTCGACAATGGTGGTGTCTTTAGGTTTTTTAACGGGCGCAATGCCAAAGAATAGCTTTTTACCATCTTTGCTGAAATTTACACGGCCATCATTGCTAACCGACCATTTTGCCGGTAAGCCCGGCATATCGTAATCGACAATAATTTGTGCCGTATCCAGGCTTGGAGAACTGTAATAAATGTTGTAGTTTTTAATTTCTTGTTTTTCGGGGCTTTGCTCACCTATAAAAGCAAGGTGTTCACTGTCTTCGTCAAAAGAAAATCCTTTAAAAGTACCACGTCCTTTAACCAGTGTTTTAAGAGTTCCTTTCTCGGTATTTAATAAAAATGCACCCTGAGGAACCGTTTTATCTGCTTTAGAACCACTGCTGGTAAAGGCCAGTAATTTTCCGTCTTTACTGAAAACATATTCGGTAACATGCTTGTATGTTTTTTCGGTTCCGGTAAGCAGGTTTTTAACAATCAGGTCGCTTCCTTCTTCTTTTTTATCAGTTTTTGAAGGTTCGTCTGCAAAAAAATCATCGTCTTTTTTAGACGCGGCAGGTGTTGTCTTTTTAGCTGTATCGGCTTTTTCCAGTTGATAAGCAATAAAACCGGCTCCATTTTCAGGCAGTTTAAACGATTTTACCTGTGCAACTTTGCTGATGGCATTGGTAATTAGATTTACAATCGCCAATGAATCTTTTGGCATCTGATCTGCTTTTTTCTTCTTTATTTTAGCCTGACGTACGTCTTTATAGACTGGCTTGATTAAAAATGCCGCAAATTTAGAGTCGCTGCTGAATTGTGCATTGGCCCCGCGTTCTACACGCAGATTGTTATTTGTTTTTAAATTTTTTAAATACAATGTACCATCACCTTCCTGTGGTATAATGGTGTAAAGTGCCCATAGTCCGTTGTTAGACAATTGTTTAGATCCTATAGATTGCCAGCTATCATACACACTGTGATCGAGTGGTTTTTTTTGTGCGTAGGCAAAATGAACAACGAAAAGGAATAGAAAAATAAGGCTTTTCCGCATTTTATAAATGAATTAATTTGTTGGTTTGAGATTAATCTTTAAAAATTGGAATTTTTTAGCTCATTAAAAAGGATGTATGTCAAATTTTACAAAAAAGCTTATATAAACTGGAAGGTTGATTTAATCGGTTTGGAGGTGATTTATTAAAAT
>JASLGV010000310.1 GCA_030149995.1 Pedobacter sp. | reverse complement strand
ACAGCTGATCTGACCTCCATTTTACTCTTTGATGCGGTAAACATTTTTTTAAGCAAAGAAAAGCGCAAGCCTAAAAGCAAGCGCGGCCATTTTAGAGGCCCCAAAGCACTTTACCTTCAAAAACATGTAATCGACACCATCGATCGGTTTGTAACCATTGCTTTTAACAAACCTTTTCAGATCAACAGCCACATTAGCCTTACCTTTATACCAGTAGGGCATTTGTTGGGTGCTGCTGCAGCCATTTTAATCATCAACGAAGGGGGAGAAGAGAAAAAAATTGCTTTTACGGGCGATATAGGCCGCGAAAATTACCCGGTGCTGGTAAACCCGGAGCCACTGCCCCCGGTTGATTACCTGGTAAGCGAATCTACCTATGGCGGTCGTTTGCACAGCAAAGAGCAGACACTGGAAGAAAGGCTGATTAAAGAAATTGAAGAAGCCTGCATAAAAAGTCCGGGCCGGTTAATCATACCTGCCTTTAGTATTGGCCGTACGCAATCGCTTGTATTTGCGCTTAACCAGATTTTCAGTAAAAAGCTTCTGCCACCCATACAGATCTTTGTAGACAGTCCCATGGCCATTCAGGCCACCGATGTTTACAGAAAACACCACAACCTGGTAAATCAGGAAGCGAAAGATTTTTATCGCTTAATGGGCGATGAGTTTGAATTTGAGCACCTTGCTTATGTACAAACGGTAAAAGAAAGTAAAGATGTAGCCAACTATTTTGATCCCTGCATCATTATATCTTCTGCGGGTATGCTCGATGGTGGCCGTATACAGGATCACTTGTATTACAACATTCAGAATTACTATTGTACCATCCTGTTTATCGGGTACTGCGCAAAAGGTACATTGGGTTATAAATTGCTGCGTGGCGACCCGATTGTTAAAATTAAAAACCGCGAAATGATGGTCTATGCTACCATTCACCAAACGGATTTATTAAGTGGCCACGGGGATCATAACGACCTGGTTAAAACGATTAAGCAAACCGGAAATCCGAAGAAAGTTTTTCTGGTTCATGGAGAAGATAAAAGCCTGCAAAGCCTGGCTACCGATCTGCAAAACGAAAACTTTACGGTAGCCATTCCCGAACGGGGCGAAAGCTTTATCCTGTAACCAAAGCTTACCGGGGTTCTTTAAAACATTCACCCCGGTAAGCTTTCTTTTATGCCCTTATCTGTCCATTTCCTTCAACCACCCATTTATAGCTGGTTAAGGCATGAAGCCCCATCGGACCTCTTGCATGCAATTTCTGGGTACTGATGCCAATTTCTGCCCCCAATCCAAACTGGGCACCATCGGTAAAAGCGGTAGAGGTGTTTGCATACACTGCAGCTGCATCTACCTCATTTAAAAACAAGGCGATTTTACCGGCATCTTCTGCAATTATGGCTTCGCTGTGTTTAGAACTGTACGTGGCAATATGATCCAACGCTTGCGTAATATCATCAACAACCCGAACAGCCATTTGAAGCGATAAGAATTCCGTACCAAAATGTACCGGCCGGGCTTGTTCTAAAAGCGCTGCCGGATAAATATTTTTTAACACACCGAAACTTCTTTCATCGGCAAAGATGCGCACTTCCTTTGCAGCCAAAGGCAGTACCAGAGCCGGCAAATCCTGTATCCTTTCCTGGTTAACCAATACGCAGTCGAGCGCATTACAAACGCTTACCCGTCTTGTTTTGGCATTTAGAATAATATTCCGGCCCTTTTCCAGGTCGCCGGTTTCGTCGAAATAGGTATGCACAATACCGGCTCCGGTTTCTATTACCGGAATTTTGCTGTGGTCGCGCACATAGTTAATCAGCGACTGGCTGCCACGGGGGATCAGTACATCTACCCATCCGCGTGCCTGGAGCAGGGCGGCTGTGGCTTCCCGTTCTGGCGGCAGTAAGGTTAAAACATTTACATCAATTCCATGCTGTTGCAATACCTCCTGAATAACCCTGGCAATAATTTTATTTGAATAAGCAGCGTCGCTGCTGCCCTTTAATACTGCCACATTACCGGTTTTAAAACACAAGGCAAAAACATCAGCGGTTACATTGGGTCTGGCTTCGTAAATAACGCCCACAACGCCAAGGGCTACGCTTATTTTCCGTACCCGCAATTTATTTTCAAGCACTTTTTCCGAAATCACCTCTCCAAGCGGACTTTCCAGCCTGGCTACATTTTCTACATCGGCCGCAATGCTGCCAATCCGCTCTGCAGTTAGTTTTAGACGGTCGTATTTGGGATCATCTGCCGGCATCTGTTCCAGGTCTTTACGGTTTTCGGCCAGAATGGCGTCTGTATAAGAAACCAGGGCCGATGCCATCTGCATCAGTACAACATCTATCGTTTCTTTTGATAAGCGCGCCATGGTACGGCCTGCGGCCTGCGCATTTTTGAAATATTGCGTATAATCCATCTTTTCTTTATTAGAGATTGGCTGATTCTTACCAAAAGAACCGAACCTTAATCTGTTGGTACCGGGCTTAAATTGCCGAATAAAAATAATCGTAATGAACCAGCGGTTTCTGCTTTTTCTGCCCAATCCGCTCGCGGGCTTTATCCGATCCGTATTCGGCAATACCCAAGCCAATTAACAAGCCCTGTTCATCTACGATTTTAATGATATCACCTTTTAAAAAATCTGATTTAACCTCGATAATACCTACGGGCAACAGGCTGGTGGCCTTGCCAGAGGTAAGCACCGCTTTGGCTCCTTCATTTAAACGCACCACGCCTGTAGCCGAATTTTCTGAGTGTGCAATCCACTTCTTTTTACCTGATTTACTTTTCTCCGGGACAAAGTGCGTGTGTACGGCCTTCCGGTTCAGTAAACCGGTTAATATAAAATCTTTGGTGCCATTGGCAATGTGTACATGAATGCCCAGCTTTGCTACCTTTTGGGCCATATTTGATTTGGTAATCATGCCCCCTCTGCCAAACTGCGATTTTCCGGTGCTGATAAAAGACGAAAGGTTCGTGCCGCCAGAAACTTCTTCAATCACCGCAGTGCCGGCAGCTTTCGGATCGCCATTGTATATACCGTCTATATTGGAGAGAATAATCAGCGCATCGGCATTTAGCATGGAAGCAATAAGGCCTGCAAGCTCATCGTTATCGGTAAACATCAGTTCCGTTACCGATACCACGTCGTTTTCATTAACCACCGGAATCACATCGTGTTGCAGTAGAATCTGCAAACAGTTTTTCATATTCAGGTAATGTGCCCGATCCCTGAAATCTTCTTTCGTTACCAGCACCTGTGCACATTTGATCTGCTGTGCATCAAAAAATTTAGCATACGTATTAATAAGTTTCACCTGACCAATGGCGGCCAGTAACTGCCGGGTGGTTACCGCATCTTGCTTTTCGGTTACCTGGATCAGGCTACGTCCGGAGGCAACAGCTCCCGACGAAACCAGGATTACCTCAATACCTGCCTGCCTGGCTGCAGCCAGTTCATTTGCCAGGTGTTTAATCCGGTTTTCGTCCGGCAACCCCTCGCTGTTTGTAATTACATTAGAGCCGATTTTTACGACTATTTTTTTATAAGCCAAACTCATTATTTGTTAAAAGCATTTTGATTTGGCAATTTAGCATCAATTTTTATAATTGCTGTATGTTTATCATGCTTAGTTTCATATAATTGCATAAACCGACAGACCTGCATTTATGAAATTTCTTATACACGGCGTATGGTTATTAACCTTAATCAGCGCCTGCACAAACCAAAAAGAAAAAATGAAAGCTTATACATGGCCCGATGCCAAAGCCCCTGTGGCAGATATAATTCCGCATAAAAGAATTTTACATGGCGATACCGTAGCAGACAATTACTACTGGATGATCGATTATTTTAAAAAGGGTGAAGAAAGCAACCGGGTAATCGACTACCTGAAGGCCGAAAATGCCTATTTAGATACCATGATGAAAGGTACTGAACCCCTTCAGGCCAGTTTGTTTGAAGAGATGAAAGGCCGCATTAAAGAAAAAGACACTTCTGTTCCCATCTTTAAAAACGGTTATTTCTATTATTCAAGAACCGATAAGGGTAAACAATATTTTAAGTATTGCCGGAAAAAGGGAAGCTTAACTGCCAAAGAGGAAATTTTGCTTGATGTAGATCAGCTGGCCAAAGGGCATGCCTATTACAATGTAGCAAGTTTTAGCATTAGCCCTGATAATAAACACCTGGCTTTTGGGGTAGACAAGGTATCGCGCAGGCAATACACCATCCACATAAAGAATTTAGAAACCGGAGAAATTTATGCAGACTCCATTCTCAATACCTCTGGCAAAGCCGTTTGGGCAAATGATAATAAAACCTTTTTTTATACAGCCAATAACCCTGCCACCCTTCTGTCTGAAAAAATTAAAAAGCATGTAATGGGTACCGCCGAATCGGCTGATAAAGTTGTTTATACAGAACAGGACAGCACCAATTATATTGGCGTAACAAGATCCAAAAACGGCCAGTATATTTTAATTGGTTCTCAGGGAACTTTAACCAGCGAATACCGCATCCTGAATGCCGGCACCCCGGAGGGCGATTTTAAGGTATTTGCGGCAAGGAGCAAGGATGTTTTATATGATTTACTTCCACAGGATGATAAATTCTTAATTATAACAAACTGGAATGCCAAAAACTTCCGGTTGATGGAATGTCCTTTAAACAAAACGGGCAAAGAAAACTGGAAAGAAATTATTCCGAACCGCAGCGATGTGCTGTTGGAGTATGGCGAAGAGTTTAAAGATTTTGTGGTATTATCTGAACGTAAAAACGGATTGGTCAACCTGCATGTTCTTAAAAAAGACGGTACAGATTTTTACATCCGCTTTGACGAACCGGCATACGATGCGGGCACCGGTGCAAATCCC
>JASLGV010000298.1 GCA_030149995.1 Pedobacter sp. | reverse complement strand
GAAGAGGGTAAAGTGCGTTTCTCTGGTTTAAATGAGACGGATCATCTGATCTTAACGGCCAATCATAAAGGAAGTTTCTTTGCTGGCACCAGCCCTGTATTAAACGATCAGGTTGTGTACAATACCAGCAAATACATCAGCTGGAAAGACAATAACCTGGTGCTGGATAACCTTACACTGGCCCAGATCCAGCCCATACTGGAGCGTTGGTACAATATTAAACTGGTTATCTCCGATCCGCAGCTTGGCAGCAAGCGTTACACCGGAACTTTTCATAACCCTTCTGTAAAACAGGTGGTGGAAAGCATTGCTTTTGCATTGAATGTAAACCATCGCCAACAGGAAAATACATGGATAATCTTTAAATAAATAAAAAACCCGGGTTCGGTCGGCAAACTTCATCCCGGGTAATCGTCAATCAATTCACTATTAATTAACAACAGACAAAAGTATGTACAAACCGTGTACCTCAAAGAAAAAAATCACAATTATACTGCTATTAGTATGTAGCATTTTATGGTTTCCGCTGTTTTCACAAGAACGGCAGGCGGCCATTCTGGAAAAAAAGATCAGCATTCAGGCCAGTGGCATTACCCTTGCCGATGCCCTGGATGCACTTGCAGGTAAGGCTGATGTGAACTTTTCTTACAGCAGCAGCCTTTTAAACCTGCAGAAAAAAGTAAACCTGAATTATTCAAATACCAATCTTAAAGCCATTCTTACCGAGCTGATCGGGCATCAGTTAAAAGGCCTGAATGTTAACGGAAAGCAAATTACCATTCAGGTTTCGGGTCCTGCCGGAAATATTACCGGAAATGTTAAAACAAGCGATGGTAAGCCTGCTCCTTATGTAACCATCGGTATTAAGGATGTAAAAAGCACGCAGACAGATGCCCAGGGAAATTATACGCTGAAAAATATAGAAAAAGGAAATTATACCCTTGCATCCAGTTATATTGGTTTGGGTACCCAGTTTAAGCCCGTTACCGTAAACTCTTCAGAAACATCGACTGTAAACTTCACCCTTACAGCCAACAGTCAGGAACTTCAGGAAGTAGATGTTGATGGCAGAAAAACAAATAAGTTTGCCACCCGAAAAAGCGAAACGGTTGCTAAAATTGCCTTAAACAACCTGGAAAATCCGCAGGTTTATACCACAATCGGTAAATCCCTGCTGGCTGAGCAGGTAACCACCGATCTGACCGACGTACTTAAAAATACCCCCGGCATTTTAAAAATGCAGGGCAGTATTGGACGTAGCGGAGACGGTGCTGTATATTACAGTCTGCGTGGATTCCCAACCCGGATTTCGATGATTGATGGCATTGCCGGACAAACAAACGGCGATATTGACCCCGCCAATGTGGAAAAGATAGAAGTAATCAAAGGCCCTTCGGGTACCTTATACGGCGGTTCATTAACCACTTTTGGTGGTTTGATTAACCTGGTTACCAAAAAGCCAATGGATACGCTGGGCGGCGAAATTGGTTATACCACCGGAAATTACAACCTTAACAGGCTGACAGCCGATATATACGGTCCGCTTAATAAAGATAAAAGCCTGCAATTCCGTCTCAATGCTGCCTACCACAAGCGCAACAGTTTCCAGGATGCCGGATTCAGAAAATCTACTTTCGTGGCGCCGGTTATCTCTTACCGTTTTAACGAAAAATTAGAGCTGATCCTAAATGCGGAGTTCTATGATTACGAAGGCACCAATCCATCCATCGTATTTTTACACCGCAGCCGGAAATACATAGCTACCACGCCTCAGGAACTTAATTACGACTGGAAACGTTCTTTTACCTCGAACGATATTACGTTGAAGGCACCGGCTTCAAACATACACGGGCGACTGAACTACAAAATTTCGACCAGTTGGACCGCACAAACCAATGTGTCGAGAAATACACGTAAAACAGACGGTATGTATCAATACCAGTTTATACGCGGTGCAACCAGCGATGACCTGGTAGAGCGAAATGTACAATTACAAAACTACGAGGGAACAACAACCGCTGTTCAGCAAAACTTTAATGGCGATTTCAAACTGGGTGGCATGCGTCACCGGTTGGTTGTTGGTTTAGATTACCTGAATCAGACAACGTATAACAACAATTCGGCAATTGTAAAATTCGATACTGTAAGTGCCTTGCAGGGTGCGCTGGCTTCTAAATATGGAAGCCTGACACGGGCCAAAGCCGAAGCTAAAATTGCAGCGGTTACTGGTGTGGGCGCCGCAGGTGCGGTGATTAAGAATTACAATTCGAGCAACATTTACAGTGTATATGCTTCTGATGCAATTAACCTGACCGATCAGTTACTGGCCATGCTGAGCCTGCGGGTAGACCGCTTTCAGAGCCTTGGAACGACCAATCTGGCTACGAATGTGCTACAAAACAATACAAAGTTCAGTCAGACAGCTGTATCGCCAAAATTTGGACTTGTTTACCAGGTGCTTAAAGACAGGGTTTCGTTGTTTGGAAACTATATGAACGGATTTAGCAATACGGCGCCGGTTACACAACCTCTGAGCGATATTTCGGGCACATTTAAACCACAACAAGCCAACCAGTTTGAGGGCGGGGTAAAACTGGATATCTTTAGCAACCGACTGAGTTTAACGGCCAGCTATTACGATATTAAAGTAAAAGATGTAACCCGCGATGAGGTATTGAACAGAGGCGGCATTGATTACAACATTGTTGTACAAAATGGTACACAAACAAGTAAGGGGGTAGAAATCGAGTTGATTGCCAACCCGGTTTCCGGACTGAATATTATTGCCGGTTACAGTCACAACGACAGTAAACTTACCCGTTCATCGCCTGCGTTAGAGGGTAGAAGACCTGCATCTGCAGGGCCTGCAAACCTG
>JASLGV010000274.1 GCA_030149995.1 Pedobacter sp. | reverse complement strand
ATTTTACCAATGGGATTTATTCACTTTATCCTGGTATTGGTTGCCTGTTGCAGCAATTCTTGTAATTGGTACCATTAATGCCTATAATTTTATGGATGGTATTAATGGCATTACAGGCGGATATAGCCTGATTACTATTTTGACACTTTATTATATTAATAGCTTTATAGTATCTTTCACATCCACCAATTTGTTAGTCATAACAGGTTTGTCTTTATTGGTATTCAATTTTTATAATTTCAGAAAAAAAGCCAGGTGTTTTGCCGGGGATGTAGGCAGTGTAAGCATTGCTTTTATTTTGATCTTTTTATTGGGTCAGCTGATCTTAAAGACCCAGGAATTCCAATATGTATTACTTCTGTTGGTTTACGGTTTAGATGCGGTTTTTACCATTATATTCAGGGTGATCAGGCGGGAGAATATTTTTGAAGCACACCGCAGTCATTTTTATCAATACCTGTCAAATGAATTGAAATGGCCGCATCTGCGCGTAGCGGGCTTGTATGTACTGTTGCAATTACTGATCAATATTATCTTAATTTTCTTTGTAAAAGACTCTTTAGTGTATGCGATCTTCTTTCTGGCAACTTTATCTTTACTGTTTTTAGGCGTCCGTTTTAAGCTGGAAGGTCGCAAGCGGTTGTTGGAGCCGGTTTTATAACATATCTGTTACTTCTGGCAGGATACTTGCTGATAAAGATTTGGGTATTAAAGTTTAGTTGTTCAAATTTTAATTTTTACCTTTACGATAAAAAAAGCCTATAGCACTTTGTTTACTCAAATTAATATTGTACCACGCTGGATCATCTTCTTACTAGATCTGATCATCTGCACCCTGTCGCTGATTTTTGCATATGCTTTAAAGCATAACTTGGATCTGACATCTGTTGAGGTGCCGGAACTTGCCCGGAACTTACTTATTTTAGGGGTTATTAATGTAGCCGTGTTTTTGAATATAAAAACGTATACCGGCATTATACGTTATACCAGTGCCCAGGATTCTTTCCGGATTCTTTTTTCGGGCATCATCAGCAACGGAACTTTCTTTGTGCTGAATCTGGTAGCCATTTCTTTTTTTAATACTTCACTCATTTCCAATACGATTTTAATTACCAACGGGCTTACCAGTTTCTTACTGTTGATTACCTATCGGGTGTTGATTAAATACTTCTTTATCTACATTAAGAATCTGAATTTAGATAAGCGTAAGGTGATTATTTATGGCGCAGGAGAGGCCGGATTGGCAACCAAAAGAACCTTTGATCACGATGGCAGTGTAAACAAAAATATTATTGCTTTTGTGGATGATGATGAACGCAAAATGGGCAAAACCATTGATGGCGTAAAAATTCTGGATGCCAAAAAACTGGAAAGCCTGATTGAAGAGCATGAACTGGATGAGATTATTTTTGCTTCCTATACCATTCCGGATGAAAGAAAAGACCAGATTGTGGATTTATGCCTGGAAAATGATATAGAAGTGCTTAACATTCCACCGGTAGATGTATGGCGTAAAGGTAAGTTGCAAATTGCACAGATTCAGAAATTGAATATTGAAGACCTGTTAAACCGCAAATCAATTAAAATAGATACGGATGGGATTGGCAACATGCTGAACAACAAACGCATTCTGATTACAGGAGCAGCCGGTTCTATTGGAAGTGAAATTGTTCGCCAGTTGCTGAAATTTGATGTAGGCCTGATTATTTTATGCGATCAGAGTGAAACGGCCTTGCATGAGCTTCATTTGGAATTGCAGGAAAGCAATCGCAATAAAAATTTCCATGCTTTTGTAGGCGATGTACGCGATGGATTGCGGATGGATAAGCTATTCGATACCTATAAACCACATTATGTATACCATGCGGCGGCTTATAAACATGTGCCCCTGATGGAAGATAACCCGGCCGAAGCCATTAAAGCCAACGTATTGGGTACCAAAACCATTGCAGACAAAGCAGTTAAATACGGCGTGCAGAAGTTTGTGATGATCTCTACGGATAAAGCGGTAAATCCGACCAATATAATGGGCGCTTCTAAACGGATTGCAGAGATTTATGTACAGTCGCTTAATAATTCTTTAAGCACCGACGGATTTATTTTTAGCAATGGTCTGAGCTACATCAACAGTATGGAAGTGAAACCCATTACTAAGTTTATAACCACCAGATTTGGGAATGTGCTTGGGTCAAACGGTTCAGTTATTCCCCGTTTCAGGCAGCAAATAGAAAAAGGCGGACCGGTTACGGTTACCCATCCGGAGATTACGCGTTATTTTATGACCATTCCGGAGGCCTGCCGGTTGGTACTGGAAGCTGGTTGTATGGGTAAAGGTGGAGAAATCTTCGTTTTTGATATGGGCAAATCAGTTAAGATTGTGGAACTGGCGAAAAAGATGATCCGGCTGGCCGGACTGGAGCCAAATGTAGATGTAAAGATTGAGTATTCCGGATTAAGACCCGGCGAAAAGCTATACGAAGAATTGCTGAACGATAATGAAAACGCCTTACCTACGCACCATGAAAAGATTATGATTGGGAAGGTACGCGAATATGTATTTGAAGATGTTGAAAGCCAGATAGCCCTGTTAATTAAGTCGGCCCATACAGAAAGTGACCGGCAAGTGGTGTTAAATATGAAGAAATTAGTGCCGGAGTTTAAAAGTAAAAACTCGGTATTTGAAGAGCTTGATAAGCTGGTAGAAGATTAATCAGCACCACATTTAACAAGATTAGAATTTTTTAATGCATGAGCAATGCATTAAAATGATTAAAATTGAACAAACTTATACGAATGAAGAAATACTTTTACCTGGCCTTACTGGCCTTTTTTGCTATAAATGCGAAGGCGCAGAATCAAACCCCCAACCAGATTATACCTTATGATTATCAGTTTTATCAGAAACTGAACCGTTCTGTTTACGATCAGGATTCTAAATTCCACTCTTCTATACGTGGTTTTTATGCAGATGATGACCGCTTACGTGTCAGATATGATTCTTTAATGAATGCCGGAACGGACAGTCTGAATAGAAGAAGCTGGGTACACCGTAAACTTTTTCAGGAACATTTACTGGAAGCAAAAACCAGTGATTATAATATTTATGCCGACTTTTTACCTGATTTCCAGATTGGACGGGATGTTTCAAATAACAAAACAACCTGGCTAAATACCCGGGGTTTCCAGGTAGGGGGAAATGTGGGAAAGGAATTTTCTTTTTACCTGAATGGTTTTGAGAACCAGGGAAAATTTGTAGATTATGTAAACAACTACATTATTGCCAATCATGTAGTACCTGGTCAGGGTTTTGGTAAATTAGCTAAAGAAACGCAGGATTGGTCTTATGTAACAGCGTTGTTGTCTTACTCGCCTAATAAATTTTTAAATTTTGCGCTGGGGTATGATAAAAACTTTATCGGAGATGGATACCGCTCCATGCTTTTATCAGATGTTTCTTCAAACTATTCTTTCTTCAGGGTACGTGCAAGCTTAGGTAGCGTACAATATCAAACGATTTTTGCTTACATGCTGGATCCCGGCTCACCAAAGTTAGCATCTGACAGACGTTTGGGCGATCGTGGTAAATGGATGGCGGCTCATTATGTAGATTGGAATGCAACAAACCGTTTTTCTATCGGTTTTTTCCAGGCGGTTACCTGGGCTGATGCTGAAGTAGAAGGTAAAAGAGGATTTGATTTTAACTATGTACATCCCTTTATCTTTTTAAGACCGGTAGAAAATACCAATACCACTTCACCGGATAAAATGAGACTGGGCTTTAACCTGAAATATGAATTGTTGAAGAAAACTGTTCTGTACGGACAGTACATGTTTGATGAATTTACAGCTAAAGAATTTTTTGCCGGTAAAGGGTATTGGGCCAATAAATTTGCCGTTCAGTTTGGAGTACGTGGTTCTGATTTGTTTAATGTTCCTGCTTTAAACTATCTGGCTGAGTTTAATACAGCCAGACCGTATACTTATTCCCACTTCGACCGTATTTCCAATTACTCGAATTATAACCAGCCATTGGCGCACCCTTACGGAGCCAATTTCAGGGAGTTTGTGGGCATGTTAAACTACAGTTACAAACGTTTTGATTTTGTTGGACAAGCTATTTATTCAAGATATGGCTTAGATCCGGCTGGAAAAGATTATGGTAAAGATATTTTCCAGAGCTACGATAACCGGGTTTCTGATTATGGAAACCACATTGGGCAGGGTATTGGTACCAATTTATATTATGCCAAGGGGCAAGTATCTTACTTGCTTAACCCTAAGTATAACTTACGTATAGAAGTAGCCGGAACTTACCGGAGCGAAAGAAATGAGCTGGGTAATAACAACACTGGTTTATTCACCATTGGTTTCAGGAGTACTTTCAGAAATATCTATCACGATTTTTAAGAGGCACATACGATATACTAAAAAAGGCAATGAAATTTTTCATTGCCTTTTTTGATTTTAATATAAATAATTGGATTAACCAACCATACGATCTGTTGTACGTTTAACGGCTACTTTTTTAACCGCTTCTATAATGGCATTCCGGTCATAGCCACATTCTGCCCAAAGTTCTGGTTGTTCCCCATGTTCAACAAAACTATCGGGAATACCCAAGCGCGTTACTTCTGCCTGATACCGGTTGTCGGCCATAAATTCAAGTATTGCAGCACCCATACCACCTTGTAAAGTACCATCTTCTACCGTAATAATGTGTTTATAGGTTGAAAATACCTCATGCAGCAATTGTTCGTCCAGTGGTTTTACAAAACGAAGATCGTAATGTGCCGGGTAATAGCCTTCACTGTTTAATTCCGCACGGGCCTCCACGGCAAAGTTTCCTACATGTCCAATGGTTAACAAGGCCACCTCTTCGCCATCGCAAATTTTACGGCCTTTCCCTACTTCCAATGTTTTGAAGGGTCTTTTCCAGTCTGGCATAACACCATTACCCCGCGGGTAACGGATTACAAACGGTCCCATGTTTTCCTGTTGAGCGGTATACATCAGGTTTCTCAGTTCCTCTTCATTCATCGGGGCTGCAACCGTCATGTTGGGTACACAACGCATAAAAGCTAAATCGTAGGCACCATGATGGGTGGCGCCGTCTGCTCCGGCCAAACCTGCGCGGTCCAGGCAGAAAACAACATTCAGGTTCTGGATGGCTACATCGTGAATAACCTGGTCGTATGCCCGTTGCATAAAGCTCGAGTAAATATTACAGAAAGGTACCATTCCCTGCGCAGCAAGTCCGGCAGAAAAGGTTACCGCGTGTTGTTCTGCAATACCCACATCAAAAGACCTGGTTGGCATGGCCTTCATCATAATGTTCATGGAAGAACCCGAAGGCATGGCAGGGGTAATACCCACAATTTTAGCATTGCTTTCGGCCAGCTCTACCAGCGAATGTCCAAAAACATCCTGGTATTTAGGTGGCTGCGGCTTATCTGCAACGCTCTTTTTAATTTCGCCGGTAATTTTATCGAATAAACCTGGTGCATGCCATTTGGTCTGATCCTTTTCTGCAAGCGCAAAGCCTTTTCCTTTTACAGTAACGCAATGCAACAGTTTTGGCCCTGGTATATCTTTTAAATCGCGTATAACAGCAGCCAGGCGTTTTACATCATGTCCGTCAACGGGACCAAAGTACCTGAAATTGAGTGATTCAAAAAGATTACTTTGTTTGAGTAAAGTACCTTTAATGCTTTTTTCGATCTTTTTTACATACTTGTGCGCATTTGGCCCGAGTTTGGACAAGGCAGTAAGCATGTTTGAAATGTCATCGCGGAAGCGGTTATAAGATTTTGAAGTGGTTATATCGGTCAGGTATTCTTTGAGTGCGCCTACATTCGGGTCAATGGCCATACAGTTATCGTTTAAGATAACAAGCAGGTTACTGTTTTCAATCCCCGCATGGTTCAGCCCTTCGAAAGCTAAGCCGGCCGTCATCGCGCCATCGCCAATTACGGCTACGTGCTGACGGTCTGTTTCCCCTTTAATCTGTGAAGCAACAGCCATACCCAATGCGGCCGAAATCGAGGTAGAAGAGTGACCAACGCCAAAGGTGTCATATTCACTTTCGGCAATTTTCGGAAAACCGCTGATGCCTTTATACAGGCGGTTGGTATGAAAAAGATCGCGACGGCCTGTCAGGATTTTATGCCCGTAAGCCTGGTGTCCCACATCCCAGACCAATTTATCGTAAGGAGTATTTAAAACGTAATGCAAGGCAACCGTTAATTCCACAACGCCCAGACTGGACCCGAAATGCCCGCCATTAACACTTACAACATCAATGATGTATTGTCGTAATTCCTGGCTTATTTGCTCTAAGTCAGCTTCACTATATTGCTTTAAATCAGCAGGATAGTTGATTTTTGATAATAAGGTTCCAGCTTTTACTTGCATTTGATAATTTTGGTAAAAAACAAGACACAAAGTAAGGTATTTTTGTTTTAATATAGAAGAAAATAATTTCCCCCTTATGTAAGCTGTTTAGCCATCTCAAATGGCATAAAAACGCAATTTTAAGCCGTTTCTCCCAGATGCTATTTTTTAGTATGTTTGTTTTGATGCAAACAGAGAACTTTGAGATTAAGCTACCGGTATTTGAAGGCCCTTTCGACCTGTTGCTTTTCTTTATAGAAAGAGATGAGCTGAATATTCAGGATGTGGAGATTGCAAAGATAACGACCGATTTTCTGGGCTATATTCACCAGATGATGGCTTTGAACGTGGAAGTTGCCAGCGAGTTTATCCTGGTGGCGGCTACGCTGATGCGCATCAAATCTAAAATGTTGCTTCCGCGCATTGAGCTGGATGAAAGCGGGAAAGAAATCAATCCTGAAGAAGACCTGATCGCACGCCTGATTGCCTATAAGCAATTTAAAGAAGCATCTGAAGCCTTAAAAATTCTGGAAGCAGAACGGATGCAGCAGGAGCGTCGTGGTAATATTGAAGAAGACCTGGCCCTGGCAGCCGAATCGTCCAGTCATCAGGACGAATTATTTTCTCTTGATTTGTATAGACTGCTGATGGTGTACCAGCGCAGCATGCAGAAGTATGAACTGCGCAGTGAAGAAGTAAAACATACGGTTGTTCAGTATCCCTATACCATTGAACAGCAAAAACATTTTATTGCCCACCTGCTCGACATCAATAAACAGATCGATTTTGCTTTAGTACTTAAAAACTCAGAAAATAAAGTACATTTCGTCTATAATTTCCTGGCCATCCTGGAAATGCTCCAGCAACAAATGGTTGAAATTAATATCGGCAGCGGTTATAATAATTTTAATGTGAAAGCAATGGCCTAATAAGTGCCTGATTAAGTTTGAATTTCTTACTTTTGCAAAAAAAAAACAAACCGATATAAGGATGAAACGCGACACCCAAATTTTTGAACTCATTGATAAGGAATTAAGCAGACAAGAAAATGGCTTAGAGCTTATTGCATCAGAAAACTTTGTAAGCAAGCAGGTAATGGAAGCTGCAGGTTCTGTATTAACCAATAAATATGCAGAAGGACTGCCAGGGAAACGTTATTATGGTGGCTGTGAAGTCGTAGATGTGATCGAGCAGATTGCCATCGATCGTGCAAAAGAATTATTTGGTGCAGAATGGGTAAACGTTCAGCCGCATTCAGGTGCGCAGGCAAATGCAGCTGTTATGCTGGCCGTTTTGCAGGCAGGAGATAAAATTTTAGGATTCGATCTTTCACACGGTGGTCACCTTACACACGGTTCTCCGGTAAATTTTTCGGGTAAGCTTTATCAGCCTTTATTTTATGGAGTAGATAAAGAAACCGGTTTAATTGATTATAAAAAATTAGAAGAAGTTGCCCTGGCCGAGAAACCGAAATTAATTATTTGCGGTGCTTCAGCTTACTCGCGTGAGTGGGATTATGCTTTTATCCGTTCGGTTGCCGATAAAATTGGCGCCCTGGTGCTTGCTGATATTTCACACCCGGCAGGTTTTATCGCAAAAGGATTACTGGCCAATCCACTTCCTCATTGTCATATTGTAACCACTACTACGCATAAAACATTACGCGGACCACGTGGTGGTTTGATTATGATGGGTAAAGATTTTGAAAATCCATGGGGTTTAAAAACGCCTAAAGGTGAAATCAGACTGATGAGCAACTTGCTGGATATGGCCGTTTTCCCGGGAACACAAGGCGGACCGCTGGAACATATTATCGCCGCAAAAGCGATTGCTTTTGGCGAAGCGTTAAGCGATGAATACGGAAAGTATATTAAACAGGTTGCAGCAAACGCACAGGCGATGGCCAAAGCATTTGTGGCCAAAGGTTATGGCATCATTTCTGGTGGTACAGATAACCATTTGATGCTGATTGACCTGAGAAACAAAA
>JASLGV010000504.1 GCA_030149995.1 Pedobacter sp. | reverse complement strand
TCCCGAATTTGGAAAACAACTGCATGCTACAGAACCTTTAAATGCCGGGACCGGAATTATGTTTACATATTTCGGTATCGCCATAGGGGATGTAGTTACCGGCTTCTTGTCTCAGGTTTTAAGATCGAGGAGAAAAACAGTCTTTATTTTTCACCTGCTTTCGGCAGTAAGTGTGGTTGTTTACCTGAACAGTTATGGCCTTAATGCCAATACTTTTATCTGGCTTTGTTTATTTATGGGTTTTTCTGTAGGCTATTGGGCTACATTTGTAACCATTGCAGCAGAGCAGTTTGGAACCAACATACGCGCAACGGTAACCACTACCGTACCCAACTTTGTTAGAGGTGCACTTATCCCCATTTCTACCGGCTTCCAGTTCCTGGCGGTGAAATACAGCTTAATTCCAGCGGCTTATCTGATGATGGCTATCTTAACCATCATCGCCATTTTGGGCATCAGTCAGCTCAAAGAGAGTTTCGATAAGGACCTCAACTATCTGGAAGAATAAAATGATCCCTGCCCGTTTATGGCGAAAGGGGGATCTCAATCAACTGTCAATTAATTGTACTATAAAAACTTAATTATTAATTACTGCACAAATAAGCAGTAAATTTACATGGTAAATGAGATTAGCGATGTTTAAAGAAGAAGTAGCGGAAAAATACCAGCGCATACAAGATGAGATTTGCCGGGGACTGGAAATTGCAGATGGCAAGGGAAAATTTGAAGAAGAATTGTGGCAACGAACAGGAGGTGGCGGCGGGCGTACCCGCATTATGCAAAATGGCGCCATTATAGAAAAAGGTGGTGTTAATTTTTCTGCCGTCCATGGTAAATTACCTGAAAGCGTAAAAAAAGCATTTAATGTAAGTGAAGATGATTTTTTTGCAACCGGTGTTTCCATTGTTATTCACCCCAATCATCCGTTGGTACCTATTATTCACATGAATATCCGGTATTTCGAATTAAATGAAGAAACCCGTTGGTTTGGAGGTGGAATTGATTTAACTCCTCATTATGTATTTGAAAATGATGCACGGTTTTTCCATCATAAACTGAAACTTGCCTGCGATGAGTTTAACCCGGATTTTTATCCTAAGTTTAAAACGCATGCAGATGATTATTTCTTTATCAAACACCGCGAAGAAACCCGCGGGATTGGTGGTATTTTTTACGACCGGTTAAAACCTGAAAATACCAACCTGAAATGGGATGAGATTTTGGATTTTTCTCTAAACATTGGTGAAACCTTTTTACCCATATATACCGAGCTGATCGACCGGAACCGTGATAAGGAATTTAGCGAGCAGCAAAAAGAATGGCAATACCAACGCCGTAGCCGCTATGTAGAATTTAACCTGGTATACGACTCAGGCACTAAATTCGGACTGGAAACCAACGGACGTATCGAGTCTATTTTAATGAGTTTACCGCCGCAGGCCAACTGGGCCTATAACGTAAATCCCGATGCAGGATCTGAAGAGGAAAAAACCCTGCAGTTACTTAAAAAAGGAATTAAGTGGGTTTAATCAAACAAGGTTAAAGGCTGATTAATTAAATGATAACCAGCCTTTAATTTTCCGGTTCTGAAAGCGTTTACAATTTCGTGTGCCCGGCGGGTAGGTTCGGGAATGCGATAAGAGGTGGTACAATTTTTTATTACCTGAAGACTTTGCTCTGAGGTAATGCCATATCCGGCAGAAATATATACCGGTTTACATTTTTCCTTTGTTCTTAGTACATAACCCAGTATCTTTTCCTGACGTTTGATCGGTGTTACACTGAATTTTGTTGCTGCTGGTTCCAGATACTGACCATATAAAAGGCTTTTGGCACAACCAATAGTTGTTTGTCGGGTTAAAACACCAAAATGAGCGGCTACGCCCATTAACCGGGGATGCAAAATACCGTTTCCATCCAGGACCAATACATCGGGTTTATGGCGGATCAGTTCCCAGGCTTTTAAAAGTGCGGGTACTTCTCTAAATCCAAGATAACCAGCCCGGTAAGGGAAAGTCGTTTCGTACGTGGCGAGCGCATACGATTGCAGCGCCAGCGTCTGGTAATCCAATACCACAACGGTTGCATACATGCAAGTGCTGTCTTTATTAAAAGATACATCTGCACCTGCAATATATTTTATTTCCTTAACTGGCTCAAATTTAAGTGATTTAGCCAGTTCGTGTTGAATTTTCTCTGCTTCCGGAAAGCTTAAATGATCGTACATATATGCAGAACAAAATTGCAGGCAGGTCAGTTTACAATTTTAATCCAAACCCTTCAAGTTGTTTTTTGGTGTCGTAATAATCCGTATGGCATATTCCACGCAGGCCCAGACTTTCGGCAATCTGCACAAAAAGCATCCGGTCGTCTATATATACACTGGTTTCTACATCACTTTGCGAAATATCGATGGCCACTTTAAAAATATCAGCATCGGGTTTTCTAAAGTGAACAAAGCTCGAGGAAATGAAAAAATCAATAAAATCGTTTAGTTTAAAGGTATTGATGCGGTATTGATTGAGTTCCCGGCCTTCATTGCTGATGACTGCTACTTTTAGATTGTATTTCTTTTTTAACTGGCAAATAAGCGAAATCATATCATTATAGGGGAGAGATTTCTCCATCATAAACTGCTTAAAATCTGCCTTTGAAAAGGATCGGTCTTCATAAAAAACAAGCCTGTCCAGATATTCATCAAGGG
>JASLGV010000264.1 GCA_030149995.1 Pedobacter sp. | reverse complement strand
CAGTCCTGATAAGTGGTGGTACTGGGATTTGTCTGACGAAACAAATATTAATAGAATACCGCAAAATGTAATATGTCCCGTCCTGAAAAAAGTTGACCAATAAAAAGTCAACGATATGAAAACACAGGCAATTAGGTTTAAGTTCACTGTCCCCAATGTGAAGTACAGTGAAAGCTTCAAGCGAGCGGTAGTCCAGGATTATGAGACGGGGCTTTTGAACAAGGACGAGATCCAGTTGAAGTATGGAATTGGTGGCAACAGCCGAGTCTTGGAATGGTGCCGGAAGTATGGTAAATTGCACTATCCCAAAAAAGGTATCTTGGGCAGGCCCATGAAAGATCCACAGAAACAACGTATCAGAGAGCTCGAAAAACAATTGGCGGAGGAGAAGCTGAAGGTTCTTGCCTACCAGAAACTTATTTCGATCGCAGAAAAAGAGGAAGGGATAAGCATCCTAAAAAAAGACGTAGCCAAACAGTTGACGAGCTTGCCAAGACCTACTCCAGGAAAATAAGTATGTTTTGTGCACAGTTTGGCTTTAGCAAACAAGCTTATTTTAAACAGAAGCATCACCATCACAAATCAGGGGCATTGGCTATGGATGTAAGGGCAAAAGTATTGGAACTAAGACACCTGATGCCGCAGATAGGCACAAGGAAGCTCCACCACCTACTGGGCAAGAATGTAGGGATCGGCCGTGACAGGCTGTTCCAATTGCTGAGAAAGGAAGGGATGCTGATATTCAAACGGAGAAAATACACCTGCACAACAAATTGCAGGCATTGGATGCGCAAGTATCCCAATCTTACCACAACCCTACAGGTCGTGCGTCCCGAACAGCTCTGGGTTTCCGACATCACCTACGTGGATACGACGGAAGATGGGAACAGTTATCTTCACCTGGTGACCGATGCCTATTCTAAACAGATAATGGGGTACGAGCTCTGTGGCGACATGGAAGCCACCTCTACACTCAAGGCACTGAAAATGGCATTGGCGAACAGAAGGTACGACCAACCGTTGATCCATCATTCAGACCGTGGCCTGCAGTATTGCAGCAGGATATATGTGGCCGAACTTGAAAGGAACAGGATATCGATAAGTATGACCGAAAACGGGGATCCATACGAGAATGCGGTTGCTGAACGGATGAATGGGATACTGAAGGGCGAATTCGGACTTGGGGACATGCTGGACAACATCCAGCATGCAAAGAACCTGGCCAAACAGGGCATAGCCATCTATAACCATTTGAGACCACATCTCAGTTGTAGGATGCTGACCCCCGTACAGATGCATGCTCAACAGAAAATAGAAATCAAAAAGTATAAAAAAACCTTGAACATCTATTAGATTGCCCAAGGTTTTTATCAAATTTGTAAATCAAAAAATAGTCAACCTATTTCAGGACTTCACACCTATATGGTTTTGCAAGCTTGAGCCTTTTAAACACCACCTAAAAGCCTTCCAAATACAAGGCACACACAAGCGCAATGCAAGCCGCATACAACAATGATGCAAGGACAATGCAATACCGGCACAGGAAATTGCTTTTTTTGGTATCAGTTGGAAAATATTTAACACAACAAAAAAAGAATGGGCATTAACCCATTCTTTATAAAATCCAACCCATCTATTTTAGTTTTCGACAATCTTATTCTGAACGTTGGAAAAGGAGTTGTGCTCAACTGTAATGTTGTAAGGAGCTACATCCTGCTGGGTTCTGGAAGGGTACCGTTTGGTGTCAAACTTGCCCGTCCAGTCGGCATTTTTGCTGTCGCCGATCAGGATACCAGTCGCCACGTTTTCAATTTTATTATTCTTAATTGTACAGTTGTTGGCAGCCACGTAAAAGCCGATTTCATCCCGGGTTTTGGTCATGCCATACATCAGTCTGATGGCTGTTTTAACGCCGGTAATTTTATTTCCGGAGATTACATGTCCGCCGCCATTTACCCGGATACCGCTCAGTCCGCCTTTAATGGTATTGTTTATAACCGTGCAATCATAACCACCCCGCATAACCAGTTCACTTTCGCAATCTTCTATATAATTGTTTTCGTACAGGTTGTTGCTGCTTTTATTGCTGATTACCTCTGGTTCGGCGCTGCAACGCAGAAACCGGTTTGAACGCACAATGCTGTTGCTCGGAATATTTCCTGATAAAACCGGATCCTGGCCAATCTGCACACATTCGCCACCATTATAGTTGCTCCAGCTTACCTTTTTCTTATCCTGAAAAATGTTTTTTTCAATCAGGGTATACTGTGGTGTCGATTCTTTTGAAACCCGCACCTGCACATCCATGTTGTCTACATTCTGACTAAACAGGCAATTGTCTACCTGGTTGTTTTTGCCCTTGCCAGCAATAACCACCAGTGGCAGAAACTGAGATTTAGCCGTATCCTGCTCAAAACGACATTCGGTTAAACGGCTGAATTCAGATTTATCCATTTCGACCAAAATACCGGCATTGCGCTCCGATCTGAATACCGTACAACCTTTAAAAGTGATGCCCTTCAGCACCACAAAGTTGCCGGTAATTTTAAAGATGGTTTTATCGGTTGCGCCGGTAAAGATTACTTTTCCTTTGGTTTCGGCTTCAATATAAACGGGCGCTGCAGCAGTGCCCGAAACGGGGATGGTAACTGTCCAGGGTCGGTAGGTGCCATTGGCAATTTTAATTTTATCGCCAGCCTGTAACATAGTTACTTTTTCTTTGAATTCGGCTTCGCTCTTTACAGTATAGGTTGTAGAAAAGGCAGCAATTGCCTGGGTCAGCAGGCAGCATAACAGCAGGATTTTTTTCATCAGGTTTAATTTGGTGTTGAATAATTCTATAAAAATGATGAAAATATCCATCTGTCAAAATAATTTTCTGCTTTTTGAAATTTCTGCCGGGCTAAAAGTTAAAAAGATATGGTTTGGTAAGATTAAACATCAGATAATCAGTTGTTCGTGTGGCCGGCTTGTCTTGTAACATTTCTTATAAAAAAGTAATTATTATAATCATTTTATAAAAATTATATGCGATATTCATATAAAGTTTAATTTCTTTTAATCCATTCCCAATGTATAACCATTCTGCTCTTTCGGATCAGGAACTTGGCTCACTGTTGAAAAATGGCGATCAACAGGCATATACAGAAATTTACAACCGTTACAGTGCCATCTTGCTTATTCATGCCTGTACGCGCTTGCAGGATGAGGAAGAAGCCAAAGACCTGATCCATGAACTGTTTCTCTGCCTTTGGAATAAAAAAGATACCCTTTATTTTAAAACAAGTTTAAAAGGTTACCTCTATACGGCTGTTCAAAACCGGGTATTGGATAAAATTGCCCACCGTAAAGTAAAGACAGCTTATGCGGCATCGCTGCAACAATTTTTAGATCAGGGTAACTGGATTACAGACGAATGCATCCGCGAAAAAGAACTGTCAGGTTTGATTGACCGGGAAATTGCCTCCCTGCCCGATAAAATGAGGCAGATATTTGAGTTTAGCCGTAAAAATCATTTCACGCATCGCGAAATTTCAGATATTTTAAACATTTCTGAGGAAACCGTCAAGAAACAGGTGTATAACGCCTTGAAAATTCTTAAAATACGCCTCACTTCTTTCCTGCTTTGCTGGGTTTTTCTTTGCCTGGCCCTTTATTTTTTCAGATAAGCTCCCGGGCTGGGTATAAAAAATAAATAATTTCATTTTTCTCTACCACTTGCAGCCTGCTGATCCGTCATGTTTAATATACGAGCAAAAAATATTAAAACATGCCTGAAAAAAATGCCAATATTCTAATAGAGAAAATAAAAAACGGTACCTGTACAGAGGAAGAACGCGCCATTGTAGAAAGCTGGTACCTGCAGTTAAAGGGAGCAGAACCCGGGGCATTCTCGGAAGCAGCCCTTGCAGAAGCTTTAAGCTCCATTGGCGAAACGCTTCCGCTAAGGCCTGCGCATAAAAAACGGTTGTATATGCTGCCTGCAGCAGCGATTATTGTTGTACTGCTAACTGTTGGTTTTTATTTTTATTTAAGACCTTCTTTAGAACCGGCATTAACAGCAAAAATAAAGACCCGGCAGGATGCGGCCCCGGGTAAGGATGTGGCAACCATTACCCTGGCCGACGGATCAACGCATGTGCTGAACGAAAATCTTGATCCGTCTAAATTTAGCGGTACTGAAAAGATGCTGATCCGTAAAAATGCCAAAGGCGAAATTGTATACGAAATGGCAGCAGACCATTCAGGTGACCGGGCACAAAAGGAAGCCTACAATACCATTGCTACGCCAAAGGGTGGCCAGTACCAGGTGATGTTGCCGGATGGTACACATGTATGGCTCAATGCTGCTTCTTCCATCCGCTTTCCGCTGGCATTTGATGGAAATGTAAGAAGGGTAGAAATTACCGGCGAAGCTTATTTTGAGGTTGCCAAAAAAATGGAAGAAGTGGTGGTAAACAAACAGAAAATCCATAAGCGCCTGCCTTTTATTGTAGAAACCCCACAACAGCAGATTACCGTATTGGGAACACATTTTAATGTAAACAGTTACGAAAATGAGGGACGAACCACCACAACCTTGCTCGAAGGAGCTGTAAATGTATCCAAACGGGGCGTAACCCATGCGCAGGTTTATTCATTAAAACCCGGGCAACAATCGGTACTGGAAGAGCATACTTTTCATATTGCAGAGGCCGATACAGAAGAGGCCGTTGCCTGGAAAAATGGTTTCATCTCTTTTGTAAATGCAGATCTTAAAAGCATTATGCGGCAGGTAGCCCGGTGGTACAACGTAGAGGTACAGTACGAAGGGCAGGTACCCGACAGGAAATTTACAGGTAGCATTCCCCGGAATTCAAACCTTTCGCAACTGCTCGAAATTTTAAAATACAGTAAAATAAATTTCAGTTTACAAGACCAGGTGCTCCTGGTAAAACCTTAATAAGATAAATGTTAAACATCAAACACAATGCCTATGGTAAAAT
>JASLGV010000260.1 GCA_030149995.1 Pedobacter sp. | reverse complement strand
CACCGAGAAAGCTTCGTTGATTTCGAAAAAATCTACCTGTTTAATGTCCATGCCCGCCCTGTTCAGAGCCAGTGGAATGGCTTTTGACGGTGCTGTTGTAAACCATTCCGGTGCCTGTTGGGCATCGGCAAAAGCCAGAATCCTGGCAAGCGGTTTAATGCCAAGTTCCTTTGCTTTTTCGGCACTCATTAAAACCAGTGCTGCGGCACCATCGTTTAAGGTTGATGCATTTGCAGCTGTTACAGATCCATCTTTTTTGAAAACGGGTTTTAAAGCCGGGATCTTATCAAATTTAACGGCAGCAGGTTCTTCGTCTGTATCAATAACGGTGGTTTCGCCTTTACGGTCTTTTACTTCTACAGGAATAATCTCTCCCTTAAATTTGCCTTCCTTCTGTGCATGTTGTGCTCTTTTATAAGACTCAATGGCAAAACGGTCCTGTTCTTCGCGGCTGATGTTGCATTCGGCAGCGCAAAGTTCGGCGGCGCTTCCCATGTGGTAATCATTATATACATCCCAAAGGCCGTCTTTTACCAGACCATCGGTAATTTGTCCGTGCCCGAGCCGGTAACCATTACGTGCTTTATCCAGATAATAAGGAACATTACTCATACTTTCCATACCGCCCGCGACCACAATATCGTTATCGCCGCCCGCAATGCTTTGTGCAGCGAGCATAATGGCTTTGGTGCCAGAGGCACACACTTTATTGATTGTTGTTGCAGGTAAATCTGGCAAACCGGCAAATTTTGCAGCCTGTGTTGCTGGTGCCTGGCCTAAATTTGCCGAAAGCACATTACCCATATATACTTCCTGAATCTGGCTTGAATCTAATCCGGCTTTTTTTACAGCAGCGCTTATGGCAATTCCCCCAAGTTGGGTGGCCGAAAAAGATGCCAGTGAACCGCCAAAACTACCAATGGGGGTTCTTAAAGCCGATACAATTACAACTTCTTTCATTATATTTTATTTTTATAAATAATTGGTTAGACTGCTAAGATATACATATTTTTAATATTGCATCCACGCATTCAGGTCATTTTTGAGGAACCAAAATACCTTTGTTACATACACACTTTTCTAAAATATATTTTGCCCGATTACCGTTATATAATCATTTTTAACGTTTAACATGTTTTGTCTGTCAGTATATTTTTTTAAGAGAAATACCAATTTTTAGTAAAAAAATGCAGATAATTGTTGTTCATTTCCCCGTTGTTATAAAATAGATTGTAGAAGTACATACCACGATAACGTGTTGAACTTCAGTAATACTCATTTTTAGCTAATACCATAAAATAAATTTTTTGGAAACAACATTAATAAAGCAACAGTCAGACATGTTGGCTGTCTTAAGGCAAATGCCAGGGAATTATCTTATTGTTAAGGCTGATGTGCCTGATTTTACCATTGTTGAGGTGAGCGAAGGATATGCCACAACAACCGGATTTGGCCGGGAGGTTTTAATTGGTAAAGGTTTGTTTAAAGCTTTTCCTGATAATTCTGAAGGTACCTATGTAAGTGAAATTGATAAATTACGCACTTCCTTGCTCACGGTTGTTGAAACAAAGAAGAGGCACGAAATGCCAATGATCAGATATGATTTAAAGGCCAGCGACGGAGGGGAATTGCAGGAACGCTACTGGATGCCGCTCAACCAACCGGTTATTGTGGGTACGGAAGTCGTTTATATCATTCATCAGGTAGAAGACATGACAGAAAATGCCAACCTGAAAAGGAGTGAGCATTATTTTCGTGAGCTGGCGAATGAAACACCGTTTATGATCTGGAAAAGTACAGCCGGTCGTTGTAGTTATGTAAACAGTGCCTGGATCGATTTTACGGGATTAAGTTTAAAAGAGAATTTAAACCAGGGCTTTATGCAGGTATTTCACCCCGACGATCTTCCAAAAGAACGGGAACAGCTGGCACTTGCAGCAGTGGAAGGGAGAACTTACGAATCAAAACTTCGGGTTAGAAGAAAAGACGGAGAATACAGGTGGGTGTTGGCCCGCGCCAGTCCGCACTTACTGGACAACGGAACCATTGAATGTTTTGGGAATATGGTTGATATTACGGAACGGGAGCTGGCTGCCAGAATATTGCAGGAAAATGAAGAGAAATTATTTAACATCCTGAATTCCATTTCGCAAATTACCTGGACCAATGCAAACGATGGAACGGTAACGTTTTATAATAAGCAGTCGCTTATGTATACCGGAAAAACCGAACATGAAGGTAAAGACTGGAAAAGTATTGTACATCCCGACGATCTGCCTTCTACTTCCAGGCACTTTTATGAAATTATAAAAAGTGGCAAGGCCGGAGAATTTGAAAGCCGTTATAAACATGTATCGGGCGTGTACCATTGGTTTTTAAACCATTTGACGCCCATGAAAAATGATGCAGGCATGATTGAGCGTTGGGTTGGGACAGCTACCGATATTCATGAACTTAAACTCTTGCAGCAGCAAAAGGAAGATTTTATCAGCATTGCCAGTCATGAACTTAAAACGCCGATTACCAGCCTTAAAGTATCTTTACAGTTATTAGACCGCATAAAAGATACAACTACGTCTGCCTTAATTCCAAGCCTTATTGCACAGGCCAATAAAGGACTTGAAAAAGTAAGTGTTTTAATAGAAGATTTACTGGATATTGGCAAGTTCGATCACTCAAAAGTTTCTTTAAACAGGGCATTTTTTATTGTTGCCGAATTGATTGAAGAATGTTTGCAGCATCTTAAAATAGAAGGTATTTATAAGATAAAGATTGATGGCGACTTGCAAACAACTGCTTATGCAGATAAAGCTAAAATAGAGCAGGTAATTTTGAATCTGGTAAATAATGCCATTAAATATGCTCCCTCATCTAAGGAAATCCTGATTACGATCTTACATACAGAAGAGCAGGTAAAGGTCTCAGTACGTGATTATGGCGATGGAATTGCATCTGACAAACTCCCGTATATTTTTGACCGGTATTACCGTGCAGGGCATCAGGATGATCAGATTTCAGGCTTGGGATTGGGCCTGTTTATCAGTGCCGAAATTATTAAAAGACATGGAGGATCCATTGGAGTGGAAAGTAAGCTTGGTTCAGGTACCACCTTTTACTTTACAATTCCTGTAAAATAAAAGCTAAAAAAAGTTTTTATCAGGGTTATAAGTACCTGTAATTGTATCCGAAGAAGGATTGATCGGTCTATAAGTCTTCTTACCTGCAGGTATTTTTATACCCAAGTGTATGAAGGTTTTAGCTAAAAGCAGGCTATTTAACCATTGTATGGCTGTTTAACCGGCTGCGTTTTAAGTAAGCCTGTACTTTACTAAGTTCCGTCTGGTGTATGGCCCGGATGGCCGATTTGAGTACCTCTGCCGTAACGCCGAGCCTTGAAGCCCAGTAATTACGATCCTGCTCATCTGATACACTTACAAATTCTTTACGCTCTTTCTGTATCATGTGTTATCTGTTAAGTATTTATCCAATAAATAATAACACGTGATATGGGAAATGGTTTTATAGAAAACTGTTTTTTTTAAAAAAAACTTTTTCAGCTTTGGTGAGCCTGTGAAGAAAGATACATTTTGATAATGAAACTATTTTTTAGACTTCTGATTGCTCAGTTTTAGCGGATCGTCGCCTTGTCCGGCTTTAGGCTCGGTAAGTTGCTGCTCAATAGCCTTAATTTCCTTTTCCTGCTTTTTTAATAAAGCTAAGCCTGCACCCGCAAAAGCAGAGATATCCAAATCTTTAGATTTACGGACTGTCATATACTGATTGATCAGCGTGGCATGGCCATTTATAATTGCTTGTATGTAGTATTCGTTGCGTCCATCTGCTTTATATGCCTGCATTTGATTGGTCAAGTCGGCTAAAGAGGGTGGAAGTACTTTGGGGATTTCATAACCTTTACGTTTGGCCAGTTCTGATAATTTGGCGTTTTGAGTATGCAGGTCGGAAACAAGTCCTTTGGCAAAATTTATAATCTCTGGGGTACTGCCCAACTGAATAATTTTTGCACTGGTTTCTATTTCTGATAAACTTGTAAGTGCAGTACGTTTAAAAAATATGATATCGGTGGTATCTAAATCAGTAGCAAGTGCATTTTTATAAATGCCCGTATCGGTAGGCACGGCAGAAAACATAGAATCTTTGTTAATCTGTGCCTTCTTTTCTGCATGTCTGCAGCTCACTAAAATTAAAAGAGCAAGTATACAAGTGGTCGATAATAGCTTTTTCATTATTTATTTTTTGTTCTGTAAGCAGTAAATTAATTCGGAATCCGATTAAGAAAATGGAGAACCATTGGTTAAACCTTCCTCTTAAACAACTGCATGAACCTGAAAAAAGTTTTATGCTTGATGCTAAGTATGGTAAGCTGTACTAAAACCCTTTGACTAAAAATAATGTTGTAACAATATGGAAAGAGCATTGGCAATAGGAATGGAATATGTACCCGATCAGTTGACGGGTACAGAAATGAATGCCGTAGAAAAGAAAATACTGGAAACGGAAACGGATGCCTGCAGGTTTTTTGATGAAGTAAGCAGGCGGTTGTTAAATGTAAATGAATGGGGACAGGTTGCAGCGTTGCCCATGTCTGCTTTTCAATTAACAGATTCCGC
>JASLGV010000257.1 GCA_030149995.1 Pedobacter sp. | reverse complement strand
CTGGGGAGCAAAGCACAAACAGAAAATTACAACCAAGTTATAATTGACTCATTACATTTATCTACAATCACTGCTAATTTCTCTTTATCAGAGATATTTTGGTCCATTAACAGAAACTTTAAGGTGGATACATCGTTATTCATTTGAATGCCTGATGTAAAGACTTCTTACTTCTTCAAAATTATTTTCCCAAGTTAAAGCGTTATCAGGTCCTTTTATCTTTATATCCATCGAAATTTTCTTCTTTCCATTCCATATTTATAAATAATCTGAAATTCTTTTTTTGGAAGGGGAAGGACCAATCAAATTTAACAATAAAGGATTCGACCCAATAAATAGTGGGTCTGTTTATGCTCTTACTCCACAAGGTTTTTCATGGTTTGCTAAAACATGCTAATTCTGAACACTATAAAGTAAATTATATTCTTAAGTCTTGGTTTTCTACTTTACAGTTACATACAATTAAAAAGGAATATTCTATTGTAATGATGTATAAAACATTTCTCATTCTATAATATTCAAAGTTTCTAAATCATTAAGTAATGCTATTTCATTCACAAAGACTGCAGGAATGGTCAAATTTTAAACACTCTTATTTAGGGAATGTTCTATATATTCAGATCATTAAAAACAGGTCCAGACTTAATTTTTGCACCTATAAGATAGCCAATAAATGCGCCCAGGATGGAAGCTATGATGTCTTTAAAATCAAAAACATTATGCTTAAAAACACTACCTTGAATTAATTCATAACCAACAAGTCCCACGGCGGTATATACCACGTATTTTTTGAGTGTCAACTTTTCATATTGGGTAAAATAGAGAAATACGATGATGAGTGCTGCAAAAAAGTTTGGTGAAGAATCTGCGACTCCGTAATCCTTAATCTGGTTTGCATAAATATATTGCCGGTAACTTGATTTAAAGATGATCGCAATAATGGAAAGCAGGATTATGGTCACCCATACATATTTCGTTTGTGACAGCGGTCTAAATTTCATTCTTGTTTTGTTTCCTTGTTAATTCTTATCAAAGGCTAAATTAAAAGAAAAGCACAATGTTTAAAGAATAGTTGCGCTTAACTTTATACAAATTGTTTATTTTTCAAACTTCTATGTTCCGGTATACGGGAAGGAATACGTTTAAAAACAGTCTTAATTTCCAAGATTACAAAAACTTCGCGCACAACTACACCACCTGATAACATGAAGGTTATGTATGGAATACAATACCTTTTTATAAACCTGCTTAGTGTTTCTTCTTTGCTTTGTAACAGAAGCGTTAGGTATGTATTGGTAAAACTGAAGAAGGGTTAAAAGATTATTTCCTACCTTAGGAAGCCTAATATTATAACAAGTAATCCAAATTATTAAAAAAAGAACATTCTTATGAGTACAAAGGTAGTCTCTGTATTTACAGCATTTGTGTTTATGCTGATCTTATGCAGTTTTGTAAGGTCCTATTCTTCTGATGAAAAAAAACAGGAGCCTAAGACAGAAGGCAAAATTGTTTACGACAAGAAGAAACATAGCATTACATTATCATGGCCGGCATTCGGCTCTTCTGGAAATTATATAATTACAAGAGGAGGCAGCCGTTTGGCTTCCGATTTTGTATCGGTTGGTTCAACTTCTAAACTGACATTTACAGATGCCAAGCCAAATGCAAATAAGTACGAAAACTATTATAAGATTACACGTAACGACCTTACCATAATCGTTTCGTTGGAGCATCAGATTTTTGGCAACAACATGTATTTCTACGATAGAAAATACGAAAAATCAGAAACTGCAAGAAACGAAATTAACGCGCATTTTCCAACCATTGGTTTAGGCGGATCGAATGGCGAATTTACCACAAAACGTCAGGCCTATTATTTCAAGCCAAATATTGAGGGTCAAACGTACGATTCGGGTGGATCTGGTTCTGCTTCATCGGCAGAAGCAAACTCAATAGAATTGGGTTTTTATTCACACATTGGAGGTCTGGGAAAACGACCTTCAGATGTTAAATTAGGTTCGATATTCACCAGACCTCACCTTTCGGGTGGCGCAAATGCGACCTGTACTTTCTGGCGTTCGGTAGAAAATTTAGCGGTAATGCGCGATTTTGCCTGGACTGTTTCTCAATCTACCAGTGCCCGAAGAATGCTGATTGAAAGTACTTCGAAATATATTTCAGACATCGGAAACAACAATTTTTGGGGCAGCGGTGGTTTTATTGCCGATACACATTATACAACAGACAGACCTAACTGGGGTGGACAGCAACAATGGTACACCAGGAATGTTGTTTTCCCTTCTGGTTCGGGCGCTATGGGCGGGTCGTACAACATGGTCTGGCAAGGTTGCGTAAATCCGCCACAGGCAGATGATGCAAACAGTCCGGTCCCAACCACACCTGTTATACGGGAAAAACCTTTTCTTTTTATAGACGATGATGGCGAATACAAAGTATTTGTTCCGGCATGGCAAAAGGATAGAGTTGGCGTTTCCTGGTCATCGACCGATATGGGCAAAGGTAAAATTCAGGATTTGCTTACTCAATGGTATGTTGCCAAAGAAGGTGATACCGATGCTGAAATCAATGCAGCTCTTAAAGCTGGTAAAAATATATTTTTCACACCAGGCCATTATGCCTTGAATGCCCCCATTCAGGTAAACAGAAAAGATGCCATACTTTTAGGTGCCGGTATCGCTTCGGTAACGCTGGAGCCGACCGAGAAAAACACCTGGGGATGTATCTTTGCAGATGATAAGGATGGGATTATCATTGCCGGATTGCTTATGGACTCTTTCAACAGTACAACGTATCAGGTGAGAATTGGAAACGAAGGTGCCAATGCAGATCATTCTACAAATCCGATCCTGCTCACCGATATCACTTGCAGAGTAGGTGGCATTCAGTCAAAAAATATCCAGATACATGCTTCTATGCAAATAAACAGTAACCATGTGGTAGGCGATCACTTCTGGTTGTGGCGTGCCGACCACGGTTCGCAGCGTGGCGGAAATGCACGTTGGGAAAGAGACAGATGCAAAAACGGATTAATCGTTACTGGCAATGATGTTACACTTTACGCCCTATTTGCCGAACACTACCAGGAATATGAAGTATTGTGGCTGGGAGAACGTGGCAGAACTTATTTCTTCCAAAACGAACCTCCATACGACGCTCCAAATCAGGCGAGCTGGAGCAGTCAGGGCGGCAGGGTTGATGGTTATGCAGCATTCAAGGTGGCAAATACAGTAAAAAATCATCATAGCATTGGACTGGGTTCTTATGCCGTTTTAACCGGAACAGATGGTCATGTAAATAAGAAAAATGGATTTGAAGTACCCAACAGCCCGAATGTGAAACTTGAAAAAATGTGTACTACACGTTTTGCCGGTTCTGGTAACATTCTAACCGTGGTAAATGGTATTGGTGGTAGTACGGCAACAGGTGTAAAACGGGTGGCTTCATACAACAACGGTGCAGGCACGCAACCTTACGATGAGAAGTTTGATTTGCC
>JASLGV010000167.1 GCA_030149995.1 Pedobacter sp. | reverse complement strand
GGCACGAGCGACGATTGGAAAGTCCCATACCAGCAGATTTTTACGGCAAACAATATTTTAGAGAAAGCCGGAAAAGCACAGGTAAGTGATGCCATTAAAAACCGGTACTTTGCAGAAGCCCGTTTTTTCAGAGCCTATGCCTATGCAGGCTTAATTCAGAAATACGGTGATGTACCCTTACTGTTAAAGACACTGGAAATAGATGCACCGGAATTAACCATGCCCAGAACCGACAGGTTAAAAGTTGTGCAGGCAATTTACAATGACCTTGATTATGCAGCTCAATGGTTGCCTACACGTGCAGCACTTCCTGCGGCACAATACGGACGTGTTACCAAGAGTGCAGCCTGGGCATTAAAAGCCCGTGTTGCCCTTGCTGAAGGCACCCGTATGAAATTCTTTAACATACCAGATTATGCAGTACACCTGCAGGCGGCCATACAGGCTGCAACGCAGGTAATGGGGCAGGGGCATAGCCTCTTTGGCAATTACCAGGGAATGTTTACACATGATGGAGAAGGACCTGGAAATACCGAAAATGTATTTGTAAAGCTTTATGGCTTATCGGCTGCTCTTGGTTTAACACACAATACTTCGCGCGATCTTGAGAACGGTCGTATTGCACCCACACGTAACCTGATCCGTTTATTCTTATATAAAGATGGTTTACCGGCATTTAATACCGATAATACCCCTTCGGCAACAAAATCTCCTTTATTTGTGGCCGAAAAAGATGAAACAAGCTATAATACTGTTTTAGATAACCGCGACCCACGTATTACCACACTTGTATACAGGAGTGGCGAACAATCTTATCAAAGACCCTGGGTACCAGGTACCTCATTGGGTTCCAGGTCTGCCTATGCCGGAAAAAAAGGATTTAATGCCGCCGACTGGACCATCAATGGAAATGCAACTGTTCATAAACCTTTAATCCGTTACGCCGAAGTGCTGATTACCCTGGCAGAAGCCAAGTACGAATTGAACGGAACTATTTCTGATGCTGATTTAGATGCTACAGTTAATGTACTCAGAACAAGGGCTGGGCTAACCGTTAAATTGAGTAATGCATTTGTAACAGCCAACGGGCTCAGCATGCGCGAAGAAATAAGAAGGGAGCGAACTGTTGAACTGTGCATGGAAGGATTTCGCTATACGGATTTATTACGCTGGAAAACCGCCGAAACCGTTTTGCCAAAAAGCCTGTTGGGCGCCAAGTTTAATGCAACAGAATGGGTAGGAACCAATGCATCGTCTCTACTGTTAAATGCTGATGGAGTGCTGGTGGTAGAAGATGCAAGCAAACGTACATTCGATCCTTTAAGAGATTATTTATATCCAATTCCATTACAGGAAATAAGTTTAAGTGGTAACCAAGTAAAGCAGAATCCAGGCTGGTAAAAATTAAATGTTAATTCGTATGAAAAAAATAAATATAAAACTTCTTGCCGTAATCTTAGTTTCAACCGGCCTGTTTAGCTGTGAAAAGCGGAGCTATCCGGATGGTTTGCCTGAATATGAAAACGTTTACTATGCCGGTTTTCTCCCATGGAACAATACCGGTACCGAATCGGTACAGAGAACGCAGACAACCCTTGTTAAGTTTCCGGTTGAATTTCACTCTGCCTATGTACGCAGTTATGATGCATCTGCACAATATACATTGGTTACAACCGGTATTACAAACCCGGCTGTATTGGGGCAGGATTTCGAAATTGTAGATAAAAATGGCGCCAAAATCAATCCGGTAAATGGAAAATACAACCTGGTATTTCCAAAAGCCGAAAAGCGGATCGATACCATTTATGCAAAAGTATTAAACAGCAGCGTAGCAGGTACACGAAAAATAGAAATTGATCTGGTCAAGAACACCACAGACCAATACACCGTAAGTACATTCTCCCAGGCTTTTAAACGTTTTCTGGAGATTAAGTAATAACAAAGTCTACCCATTTTGATGGGATATTTACCCGTACTAAACAACGCGAACCATTGTCTCCAGAAGGAGGCAATGGTTTTGTTTTTTTACAGACCAATATAGATACGCACTTGTTGTTCCTTTATAAAATATCCTCAATGCATAAAATAAACAATCGTTTAACGGGGGCATAACTCCAAAATATTTTGCATTGAAAGAAAGCAAATAAGCGCTTTTAAGCACTGCTAACCATGCTTTTATTTAGGGTTTTTGGAGCCTGAAAGCTGGCTGTTGTTTCTTTTTATCGGCTTTAAAGCACTTAACGCATAAAAATTATAATTATTTCAAACGTTTGAAACGTGCTTGAAATGTATTTTAGTACGTTTTAAGCTATTTTAAGACACTTTTATCTGTTCTGCTTCTCTAAATTCGTTTTCGTTAATCGACACTAACCAAGTAACCAAACAGCACATTATATGATTAAACAACTACTCAGAATCTATGTCTTCGAAGCAGACATGCGCTACGCAGAAAACTTCATAAACCAAAAAAAATAAGAATTTCTTAACGAGGTTTTTTTGATCCTCAGGTATGTAAAATATACGAGTATTTGCATGCCACCTGATGAGGTATCTTAAATCTTAGCGGCTATGAGCTAAAAAAGGAATTCTTGTACTAAAAAAAACTTAACCAAATATTTAATAATTATGGATATACTTTACACTTGTAAAAGGATTTTCTTCTTTTTAAGGTACATACGTACACAAAAAGTAAAAGTCTTTTATTCATTTACCCTTCTCTTGCTGCTTTCCTGCTCCGTTGCATTTGCACAGACAACTGTAACAGGTACTGTAAAAG
>JASLGV010000134.1 GCA_030149995.1 Pedobacter sp. | reverse complement strand
CCTTGCTTACCACTGCGTTCTTCTAAAAATAAAGCATCCGGAAATTCATGTTGCAGGTTTTTAACAATATTTCCTGTTCCATCGGGCGAGCCATCATCAATAATTAAAACATGAAAAGACTGTGTTAAAGAAAAGACCTTTCGGATGATTTTTTCTATATTTTCCTTTTCATTATATGTTGGAATGATGATTAAGCTGTCTGACACGTGATGATATTAAATTTTTAAAAGGACGAAAGTAATTATTAAATATTTAAAATCCCGTATCAAATTTTTGCTGATACGGGATTTTAACAGTTATTTAACTTCGCCCATTAATTTTTTAATGAGCTGCGAGAAAATGATTAGTGCGAGCCCGGCAATCAGAGAATATACGGCAAGTGATTTATACCCTTCTGTATAGGCCATGAGTTTAGCCGTTAAAGAAACATTATCTATGCTCGACATTTCGGCACCCAGTTTACCGGCTGCCAGCTGGCCAAATGCACTGAAAAGGAACCACAAGCCCATCATCATTCCAAACATCCTTTTTGGCGATAATTTGGTAATAATAGACATTCCAATCGGTCCGATACAAAGCTCACCCAATGTTAACAGCAGGTAGGCAAAAGTAAAAATGTTTAAAGAGCTGATACCTTCTGCATTGGCAAAGAACCGGGTTGCATAAAAAACATAAAAACTTGCCGCCAGTAAAATAAAACCAAGACCAAATTTTACAACAGTATTAGGTTCAATTTTGCGTTTGTACAATCCTAACCATAAAATACCAAGAATCGGGCTGAATACAATTACAAAGAAGGAGTTTGCACTGTTGTTAACCACATTTGGATCAATGTTCAGGAAAAGAATTTTATGGTCTAAGTTATCTTTTGCAAACAAAGAAAGTGAGCCTCCGCTTTGTTCTGAAATGGCCATAAAGATAAAATAGCAGAAAATGAAGGTAAAAGCCGCCATCAGTTTGTAACGGGCTTTAGCATCTTTTATCCGGAAAGTTTCTATCAGGAAGTAAACCAGTGCAAAAACACCGATGGTATACATAAAATAATCGGTATAGGCCGTATTTTGTACCATGATGTAAATAATGGGAATGCACAGTAAAGAACCCCCATAAACCGCAATTTCAAAAAGTTTTTGTTTAGCCTTTTTTAAATGCAGAAGGGGAGAGTTACCGATTGGTCCTAAATATTTTTTTGTAAAAATAAAGGTGCTTAAACCAAAAGCCATTACAAGTGCTGCAGAAAGAAAGCATAAGTGCCAAGAATAATATTTTCCTAAGTAAATACAAAGGGCACCACCTGCAAAACCACCTACGTTGATACCAGCATAAAATAAACCATAACCGGCATCACGGCGATTGTCTTTTTCGTGGTAGAGTTCACCTACCATTGATGAAATGTTGGGTTTAAAGAAACCCGTTCCAATGATGGAAAGCGTAATGCCGATATAAAAAAGATCCTGCGGAGAGAAGGCTAAGATCAGGTTTCCCACAATCATGAGCGAACCACCCCAGAAGAGTGATTTTCTGAAACCTAAAATTTTATCGGCAAAGATACCACCAATAAAAGTGAATGCATATACAAAGGCCTGGATGGCGCCATATTGTAAATTTGATTTTTGATCAGAGAGATGAAGCTGATCAACCATAAAAAAGGCCAGCACACCCCGCATTCCATAAAAGCAGAAACGTTCCCACATTTCCACAAGCGATAAATACCAAAGCTGTTTAGGGTATTTACCTTTAAAATCCTGGATCTCCTCCAGTGTTATATTGTTCTGCATTTGAAAATTTTTGCTAATTTAAAAAGCCTTTGGGGTTTCCAAAGGCTTTTTTGAAGGTTTTATTTTACTCCATGCATTAATTTCTTAATGATTGGGGTGAGGAGCATAATAAATATGCCCAATCCGACAGGAATTAACGTAAAGATTAAAAAGAAAGTAGACATTGAGTACTGCGCGGTAATCTCATCAATCATACCGCCCATGGTACCGGCAATCTTGTTACCAATAGCAATGGCCAGGTACCAGATACCGAACATAATACCGATCATACGGCCGGGAACCAGTTTACTTACATAAGATAAACCCACCGGCGAAATGAACAACTCGCCCATGGTATGGAAGAAATAAGCGAGGATTAACCAGATCATACTAACTGAGGCAACTTTAGCGCCTGATGGAATGCTGCTCGATCCGTAAGCCAGTGCGGCAAATCCAATGCCCAGTAAAATCATTCCGCAACCATTTTTAATGGTTGCCGTTGGGCTGTACTTACTTTCCCAAAGTTTAGAAACAATTGGGGCACAAGAAATAATAAATAAAGAGTTTAAAATACCAAACCAGGTTGCCGGTACTTCTGCTTTTACATCACTATACTGATTTTTAAGCATGTAAATAACCAGGGTCCAGATAATGATAAAACTAATGGCCAGAATAATGTTACCTAAAGCAAATTTTGCAAATGTCTTTTTAAAGAGTTTAATCAGTACATAAGATATAATAACCAAAGGAACAACTGTAATCAGCGTATTGGCTATGTTAAAAATGATTTTTGCATTACCTTCCAGTACACGGGCCGTATAATCTTTAGCAAAGATGGTCATCGACCCACCTGCCTGCTCAAAAGAGGCCCAGAAGAAAATGGTAATGAAAGCCAGTACAATTACGGCAATCATTTTATCTCTGAGTTTTGGCGTATACTGGGCAATCCTTTTAATCAGGATAAAGAGAAACAGTACAAGGGCCACAATAATGGCTACATTATCGCCGGTTAGGCTGCCAACAGAGAAATTGAATACATTATGACCGGTAATTTTAGCATAAGGATCGTTGATGATCCAAACCAGACCAATGATGGATAAAAGAACAATTAATGTAATGTCAAAAACTGAAAATGGGTTTCTTTTTGCTTCTGCAGGGTCTTCCTGCTCGTCTACTACAACCTCATTTTTAACGGGTTTTAAGCCAATTGATCCGAAGATGTTTTTGGTGAAATAGAACTGGAGCATACCGATAAACATGAAAATACCGGCCAGACCGAAACCGTAGCTCCATCCCCAATTCGGACTTTCGCCAATATAACCACATAACAACATTCCTAAAAAGGCACCTGAGTTAACACCCATGTAAAAAATGGTATAGGCACCATCTTTTTTCTCAGGATGTTTTTTGTACATGTGCGAAAGGATAGAAGTCATGTTCGGTTTAAAAAATCCGTTACCCAATACCAGCAGGCACAGACCCAGGTACATGAAAATCGGGTTAAATTCAAAGGCCATAGACAGGTGGCCTAAGGTCATAAGAAATGCACCTAAAATGATGGCCCATCTGTAACCGATAATTTTATCGGCAATGTAACCGCCCAGGATTGGTGTAAGGTAAGCCAGAGAAGTATAGGAACCATAAATTGCCAAAGCATGTTCTCTTGGCCAGCCCCAGCCCGGATTATTACCTAAAATAGAAGAGGTTAAAAACAATACAAGTAAGGCACGCATGCCGTAATAAGAAAATCTTTCCCACATTTCTGTGAAGAAAAGTACA
>JASLGV010000123.1 GCA_030149995.1 Pedobacter sp. | reverse complement strand
GCGGAATTGGAAGAGCTTCTAGACCTACCGGAACAACTGCAAACGCTGCCGCAGATGTTGGTGGTGTATTAAAAGGAGCAACGATGGGGCAAGTCTTGATTTTAGCATCGGAATCTTATTTCCTGCAAGCAGAGGCATCTTTACCTTCAGTTAACATTTTACCTTCTTTGGCTGGATCTACTAAAACATTGTTTGAGAATGGAATCACTGCATCTTTTAATTATTTATATAAGAATGCAGGTAATATTTACTTCAATACAACTCCAGCAGTTACTTTAAAAAATAATTATGTTGCTGCCAATACAAACAGTTATTTAGCAAACTGGGATAAAACAACAACTCCCGCAGCTACTGATAGAAATCAGGATGTTAACAGCAGACAATTGGAGGCAATTATTACACAAAAATACATTGCTGTAAACCTTATCAGCAGCGAAGAGGGTTATAATGAGTTTAGAAGAACGGGCTTCCCTTATATCGTTGCCGGATCATTGGTGCCAACTGAAAGTTTTGCATCAATAAAATCAGGAGTTCCATCTATTGATAAAATACCAACAAGAATTTTATATCCGGCAATAGAATTTCAGGTTAACTCTGAGAACGTACCGAAGGGTGTTAACTCTTATACGACTAAAATATTTTATGCCAAATAATAATAAAAAGATTTAAGATGAAAAGATATAGGATATTAATTATGGCTTTGCTGGCAACATTTGTTTTGTCATCATGTCTTAAAAATAAATTTGATTTACTTAATCCGAAAGGAAGCCCAAGTGTAGTTGAATTTAAAAACCCGGCAGCGCCATCTGGTGAAACACCTGAGGGGTCATTATATACAGTTTTTCCTGTGGCTTATGCTACAAGTGATGCACTGGAAGTAACTTATGTTGTTCAGCTGTCTGGAGCTGATCCTGCACCTCAAGATGTTGTTTTAAATATCGGGGTAAAAAGCAGTGCCGTAACAGAGCTAAATGCTGATAAGTCTATTATACCTTCATTTGTACCTTATGTTGAGCTACCAAGTACATTGTATAAAATTACAACATCTACCGTAACGATTCCAAAAGGGCAAAGATCGGCAACTGTTAAAGTTACTTATAATACAAATGCATTTGATTTTACTAAAAAGTATGCTTTGCCAATTTCAATAACATCTTCAACTTATGGAACGGTAAGCAAAAACTTTGGAACCATATTACTAAATGTTAGTGCTAAAAATCAGTATCACGGCAGTTACAGATATGTTTATACTACATCTTTAGGGAATGGTGATAAAACCATTAGCTTAACTACAGTAGGACCAAATTCAGTAAAAATCAATCCAGGTTTAATTGGAGCTTATACAAATTTGGTTGAGTATCGAATTGATCCGGCTACAAACAACGTAACTGTTTTTATGGATTCACTTCTTCCAATTGCTACTTTGGCTGGAAGTAAATGGGATCCGGCTACTAAAACACTTACTGTTAATTGGACCTCTAATGGAGGAGCAAGAACTTTTACAGAAAAGTTTACCAAACTTGATTAAAAGTCTTTAAATTTATAAGAGGGGTTAGTTAATTTATAGCTAACCCCTTTTTTTAACTTAAAATTATGAGGAAGTATTTAGCATTAACTATAGCAATATTTCTGGGAAATATTTGTTTAGCTCAAAACATTCAAGAAAAGAAATTGAGCCTCCCTGATGGATCTAAATTAACTTATCAAATCTTAAATAACCGGTTTAATGGTTTGTATTCAATAGATAAAGATGGCGTCAATCTATTAAGGGGGAATTATGTAAATGAGAAAAGAGTTGGTAATTGGTATTTTTTTAATAAGGACAAATCGTTGTACATGCGGTACAATTACGATGAGAAAAAACTTTTATTCGTTGATGATAAAACCCTTGCCTTGGCAAATGTAAGTGTCAATTCAGGGAATGAAGAGATTAATCAGAAGGCTTCATTATCATTACCAATATTTTCTTTGGAACAGTATTTTCTACTGGCTTCTATTGCTGCCCGCGACGCAATATTACATGAACACCGAAACACAATTGATAAAGAATCTGTTTATGTTACAGCTCACATTAATGCAGACGGAATTGTTGAGTATACAGTTGATTATGTTGCAAAAAAGAAAAGTTATAGCATCGGCTTTAAAATAAGTAACGATATTTTTAACATTGAGTGGATCCCAGCTTCTTATAATGGAACCAATTACCCAAGTGAATTTAAAATAAAAATTAAATTGCCATCACAGAATGAACACGGAGATCATAAACGTGTTGATTGGTTATAATGAGATTGTATAGACCACGTCCTGAAATACATTAATTCAATTCAATTCAATAATAAAGTCCTTATCTGCTCATTCAGTTAAGGACTTTTAGCTTATAGTATTTCATTAAAAATTTTAGAGTTGAGTACGGGTACTCTATTATTGTAAAGTTAATTGATAAGAAAGTATGTATCAACAAGAATCCCGGCTATTTTCGTAGCCGGGACTATGGTTAAATTGGTAAGTCTATTTCAGGATAATTCAGGTTTTATTTCTTATCCAGGCTATACTTACCCGGACCAACAAATATTAACCCGAAAAATAAAATGCCCAATTCAATGGCATGACTGGCCCCTCCTATCCCATCTCCTTTCGATAAATGAACCAGGGCTGCAATAATCATGGTGAAAACCAACAGAATGCAGGCAGGCCTGAAAAACAACCCTACAATTAAAAGTAAGCCGCCCAAAGTTTCTGTAGCGGCGGCCATAAGCCCCCAGAATACCGGTAAAAAATCTATACCTATTAATTTCATACTTCCGCCGAGACCTTTCCATGTTTCAATGCCGCCGGCCAATTTTGGAAAGCCATGCATAATAAACATGGCACCGATGCCTAAACGAATAAATAATAATCCCGTGTTCCTGTATTTTCCTAAGTTGCCTAAAATTGCCATGCGTTAAATATATTTAAAGTTTACCTGATGTTTTTCAATGTTTATTTCGACCGATGATCCCAATACCATGGCCAGGTTGTTTTCTATATGTCCGGTGGGGAAATCATAACATACCGGGAAATCATATTCCTGTACAATTTCTTCAATTACCTGCTCAACCGTTTGCCCGAAAGGGATTTTCTCCGGACTTATTTCGTTAAAAGCACCCAAAATAAGTGCCGACAGGTTTTTTAGCTTCCCCGCGCGTTTTAAGGTGCGCAACATGCGGTCTATGGCATACTCGTGTTCGCCCACATCTTCCAGGAATAAAATTTTTTGATCAAAATTCATTTCCGAAACCGAGCCTTGTACAGCACACAAAAGGGTTAAGTTGCCGCCAACCAATGGGCCGCTTGCTTTTCCGGGTCTGTTGGCAAAACTACTGCTGTATTCGTACTGCGGTTTGTTGCCAAATAAGATATGCTGAAGCGAGACTAAAGATTCTTTTGTTGCTTCCTCAAAAGTATAAGGCATTTGGGCATGTATGCACTGTGTACCTGTATAACTAACCAAATGACTCAGCAAAACAGTTACATCACTAAAGCCAACAATCCATTTCGGATTTTCGTTAAAAAGGGTGAAATCAAGCTGGTCAATAATCCGGATCATGCCATATCCGCCCCTGGCAGCAATAATTGCCTTAACCTCGCTATTGTCTAAAAAATGTTGTAAATCTGTTGTTCGTAACTGGTCGGTTCCGGCAAACTGATGGTGGCTTGCATAAACACTCTCGCCAATCAGGACTTCTAAACCCCATTCTTTCAGTATGTTTATGGCATGGTTAATGGAACTGGGTAATTTTTTTGCCGGACAAACAATTGCAATTTTATCCCCTCTTTTTAAATAGGCTGGCTGCTTTATCATCATTAAAAACGCTTATCTTTGCCAAATTAAAAAAATTGTTTTGGATAATAGTAAAATAAAAAGATATACCGTTACGGCAGCGCTTCCTTATACCAACGGACCCGTTCATATCGGGCACCTGGCGGGCGTGTATATTCCGGCTGATATTTATGTGCGCTACCTGCGTTCGAATAAAAGAGATGTTAAGTTTGTTTGCGGATCGGATGAAAATGGTGTTCCGATTACCTTAAAGGCTAAGCGCGAAGGGGTTAGTCCGCAAGAAATTGTAGATAAATACCATAAAATCATCGGTGATTCTTTCCGTGATTTTGGTGTTTCGTTTGATATTTATCACCGTACTTCTTCCTTAACACATCACCAGACAGCAGCAGATTTTTTCGAAACCTTGCAAAAAAAAGGCGTGTTTACCGAAGAGGTTACCGAGCAATATTATGATGAAAGCGCGAAGCAATTTCTGGCCGATCGCTACATTACCGGTACCTGCCCTAAATGCGGAAATGAAAATGCATACGGCGATCAGTGCGAAAGCTGCGGGAGTACGTTAAATGCCACCGATCTGATTAACCCTAAATCGACCCTTTCCGGTAATCCACCGGTATTAAAAGAAACCAAAAACTGGTTCCTTCCGCTTGACCAATACGAAGCGCAACTCCGAACCTATATTGAAAGTCATAAGGAATGGCGCCCGAATGTTTACGGGCAATGTCAAAGCTGGTTAAATGCCGGCCTGCAGCCAAGAGCCATGACCCGTGATCTGGACTGGGGCATTCGCGTACCGGTTAAAGGTGCCGAAGGTAAGGTATTGTATGTTTGGTTCGATGCGCCTATTGGTTACATATCGGCCACCAAAGAGCTTTGCAACTATGGCAAACTGGATGTATGGAATCCGAAAGCAGAAGAATATTACATCAGCAATGTAGAAAGCAATAAATGCGATTGGGAATTATACTGGAAGGATCAGGAAACAAAACTGGTACATTTTATCGGAAAAGATAACATTGTTTTCCATTGTATTATTTTTCCGGCCATGTTGATGGCACATGGAGGCTATATTTTGCCAGATAATGTGCCGGCAAATGAATTCCTGAACCTGGAAGGACAAAAGATTTCTACCTCAAAAAACTGGGCAGTATGGCTGAATGAATACCTTTTAGAATTTGAAGGTAAGCAGGATGTATTGCGTTATGTACTAACCGCTACAGCACCGGAAACAAAAGACAACGATTTTACCTGGAAAGATTTTCAGGCGCGCAATAACAATGAGCTGGTTGCCATTTTAGGCAATTTTGTTAACCGTGTAATGGTACTTACCCATAAGTATTTTAATGGTGTGGTGCCAACCATAATGGAGGTTACCCCGCAAGATCAGGCAGTTATTGATGAACTGGCTACTTTCCCTCAGAAAATAAGCCATTCTATCGAAAACTACCGTTTCCGAGAAGCACTTGCCGAAGTGATGAATGTGGCACGTCTGGGTAATAAATACCTGGCTGAAACGGAACCCTGGAAAGTGATTAAAACGGATGAAGACCGGGTAAGAACCATCTTAAATATTAGCTTGCAGATTGCAGCCAACCTGCAGATCCTGATTGAGCCGTTTATGCCTTTCTCTGCCGATAAATTAATGAAAATGCTCAATTACGGCGGACTTGAATGGGACGATGCAGGAAAAATAAACCTGATCAAACGTGGACATGATTTAGGTGAGCCGGCACTTTTATTTGAAAAAATTGAAGATGAGGCAATTGAAAAGCAGGTCGAAAAACTGAACAATACCAAGGCGAGCCAGTTAGCACCCGCTGCCGTAAGTCCGGCAAAAGAAGATATTACCTTTGAGGATTTTGGTAAGCTGGATATCCGCACAGGAACCATTTTAGAAGCCGTTAAAGTAGAAAAAACCAAAAAATTACTGAAACTAACGGTCGATACAGGTATCGATCAAAGAACGGTGGTTTCGGGAATTGCCGAATATTTTAAGCCAGAAGAGATTATTGGTACACAGGTAAGCATCCTGGTTAACCTGGCCCCACGCGAAATCAAAGGCATTACCTCTCAAGGCATGATTTTAATGGCCGAAAATGCAGAAGGTAAACTTACTTTTGTTTCGCCAAAAGAATCTTTTCAGCCGGGAAGTGTAATCCGTTAAAAGTACGAGTTATAAGATATAAAGCTTTTAAAGCTGTAGAGCAAGGTGCCGGTACTATAAACCGGCACCTTGTTGGCTTAAAGCAAATTAATTTATACGGTAAAAGATATACCGGGCGGTTTTAAACAAAGATTAATTTTTTTCTATATTTGTCGCAGCCAATTTAAAGCATGGTCCCGTAGTTCAACGGATAGAATAGAAGTTTCCTAAACTTTAGATATGAGTTCGATTCTCGTCGGGACCACTCCTTTTGCCAGTAGTTACGTATAGCTGCTGGCTTTTTTGTGTTGAGGGGTTAGAAAAGGGGTGAGTTTATTTTGCATTAAGTGACTAAATATGATATAAAGACTAAAATTTAGCCGGGTTTTTATTGATATAATTTTGGGCAAACAGTTGAATTTCATCAATATTAGAAATTTTTGTTTTTGACTGCCATTTCAAAAGTTCGTTTTTCTTAAAGTACAGTTTTTCCGTTAGGCTTATAGTTTGGAATTATTCTTTTGGACGTTAGCTTAAATATAGGGGAGATCGAAACTTGGAAGTATTCTGCGCATTGACCAACTGTCAGCATATTCACCCTATTTGTATCTATCAATTTTGGAAAGCAATGAGCCGGTTAATAACCACCAGGGTACATCCTCTTAAATGCTCCGGCAGGTATATACAGCAGCAATAGGGCCCTGGCACAGCCATCCAATAGGATAAGCAGCACCATGGCCCGAATGGTCAGTTGTGGGAAAGAGAGCCTTATGTAGCCCTTATTAGTGCCGGCCAGCGGGTAACCAGTTCGCATAAACTTTAATGGTTCGCCGGTGCCTTATTTTACGGTAAACCCCATCGCCCTCCCTGCTGCCCGCCAGATTGGTGTTGCCCTCTATGGTGTAGAGCCAGTGTCCACGTTGTTTTTCTACCAAACCGGCATGGGCAATACGGCCTTTATCGGCAAAATAAATTCCAAAAACAACGGCCGGGCCTGGCCTGGCCACCTGCCTTGCTTTTGGAAACAGTGCCGGGCTCCAGGCCGTTTGGGGCTGTCCATAACCTGCCTCCCCAAATACCCAGCTCACAAAGGCAGCGCACCAGGGCGCCCCTTTTTTATGGCCCGTATAGGCCAGATACCGTTCTACCGCGAACCCATCGTTATGGCCTGTGGCCTCCCTTACCCCAAGCTGCGAACGGGCAATGTTCAAAATTTGTATGGTTAAACGCCTGGGCGCTACAGCACGGCCAGCAGGCTGCACAGCAGGCTTAGCCAGCACAAAGCAAACAGCGCATAGTACAAGATATATTTTTGCCATGTTGTTAATACATTAAATTCCAAAATCAATACTTCAAGCGCCGGAAGCTTCAGCCTCTCCAGCAGCTGGCCAAAGGCATGGCCGCTCAACCACCGGGTAAGCATCCACAATAAGACCCCCAGCCAGATCAGGTGCCATATACCCGGGTCTGCAAAGACCAGCGCCGGAAAATCCGTTAACCATTTGGGCAGCAGCCACCACAGTACCAGCAGCAGAGCGAAGTACATACCCAACCTGTAATCATAGGGCTTGTACCATTGATGTGTTAAAAAAAGTGTTTTCATGATTTTTAAATAAATAGGTGAATAATTGTTCTGCAAAAGATTGCACGGACACAGCCCCGCAATCACTTGAACAGACCGATAAGTGAAAAACACAGGGCAATGGCGGCCCTTCTAAATTGAAGAGACCACCCTTGCCTTTCATTAAAGAGCCTGTACCGAACCCAGGTAAACACTGGTGGCGGCTTTTGCCGGGTTACTGCTTACAAAGCTTATCCAAACCTGCAGGGTATCGCCTGCAAATTCTACCGGAATGGTTATGCGGGCCGTACCCTCCTGGCGGGTGGCCGGTCCTTCTTCTACCACAAACTGCCCTTTATTGGCGTTGTACAAAACGATTAGCAGAAGGTCGTTGGCCGCAGCAAACACCTGCCCGCTGTTATCGTCCCAGTCCAGCTGTATGCTGCCCGCCGTAGGGGCACTTACCACCGCATTTCTGGCACCGATCAGCTCGCCCTTGCTCAATACCACTTTGGTATAGTCTATCGAAAAATTAGGACTACTGCCCATTAAGGCATGCTTTAAATGATAGGAAACGGCCTTGTTCACCCTGGAGAGGGTGCCCGATGGCGAGCCATAGTAGCTGGCCAGCAAGTTGCCAACGGGGGCCAAAAAGCCCATTACCGCAGCAAAGCGCTGCCGCTGTTCTACCTGTAGCAACGTAGGGCTTGCGCCCGATTTTTTGGGCAGGCTGCGCATCACGTCGAGCCCGCGCCAGCTGGCCCCGATAACAGTACCTACTTTTCCCGAAAATCCACCCAGGATTCCTTTTTTAAATGTTCCCATGTTCTTTGTTTTTAAGTTAAACCATGTTTGTTAGTCCAACCTTTTTTTGCCGGCAATGCAGGTTAGCTGACCTAAAACTAAGGCCTGTTTTCTGTAAAAAAGAAGATCTGTACAGGCCTGTCCGGTTTTGTCTGCTGCGGGCCGGTTTTGTCCGGTACAACCGCCCCCCTTGTTCGGGGCTCCTTCGGGAACACTTCGGTACTTGTTCGGTAAAACGGCCATTTTTACGAACGTGGCCCGAACAGGTACCGGGCAAGGCACCGTAAAGAAAACCCAAAACCGATTGCCCGGGCAACGCGGTTAAAAAGTGGTTAAAATCTGTATTGCAGCAACTTAAGTGTATTGATCGTGCAAAAAAAATGGTATATTGCCTATATCCGTTAGCCATCTTTTCTTTAACGCCTCAACTGATGAGAATAATTCAACAAAAGAAAGCCCCTGTCCAACAGCTCCGGTCTGGAACCACCAGGGCCGGCTTCCTTTTTCTTGTGCGGCGCATTGCTCTAAAACCCGTTTTCCTTTATCGAAAACTGGGCAAGCCCCCGCTTTTCAGCCTGGTTTTTGCATGCCCCGCTCTATAAACGCCATCACCTCTTGCCTGGGGTAATACCATTTGCCCGCAATTTTAAATCCACCCAGCTGCCTGCTTTTACGCAGCCTGTAAATGCTCTTGTCTCCCACTTTCAGCAATTGTTTCAGATCGGCGTTATCGAGGTAGTCGCCCAACTGCACTTTGCCTAAATGCTGCCTCAACAGGCACAGGATCTGTTGCTGCAGGGCCAGCAACTGGGCAAGTTGTTGCTCTATTAACATATGCGTTCATTTAGCTAAGCACTAAGCTAAGCCCGGCGCCGCAAAAAAAATATTCGTTTACATTAACTACTCTTCACCATGTTTTTTAATGAATTTATCACCCACCTGGCCAAAACCACCCATCTTAACGAAACCCTCAGCAAAGCCCTGCAAAACAGGGTAAGGCCCTTGCAGCTGGTTAAACGGCAAAGCCTGGTGCAGCCCGGCGAAGTGTGCAAGCAGCTATACTACATTCAAGAGGGCTTTTTTAGGCTGTACCAACACACCGCAGATGGCGAACGCACCACAGATTTCGCCGGCGCAGGCGAATTTGTAACCGTAATTCCCAGTTTCTTTGGGCAAAAGCCCGGCAGCCACGGCCTAGTATGCGAGGCCAACGCCTACATTTATGCCCTGAGCTATTACGACCTGCGGGCATTGGAAGAACTTTATCCCGATTTTTTGACCCTGAGCAAGAACATCACCACTCAATACCTCATGCGCTTCTATCAGGATATGGAGTTTTACCGCACCGCCAGTGCTACCGGGCGCTACCTCTACCTCTGCCAGAAGTACCCGAAAATTACCAACATGGTGAGCCAGAAACACATTGCTTCGTACCTGGGCCTGGCACCCCAAACCTTGAGCCGCATCATCAAAGAAACAATCAGGCGGCCAGCAAATGGCCATAAAAGTTAACATTTGTTCATTTTTGGTTGCCCTCAACGACTCGAAATTAGTTGTTACCAAAACCGGAAATGAATGCGATCGTAAAATACAGGCAAGCACTCGACCATCTTCTGTTCCTGCTCAGGCACCAGCAGGCAGGCCCCCTTATACCCACAGCCAAAAGGCTCAACTGCAGTACCCGCACCTTAAAACACCGCATCGCCCGACTGCGTAAAGAAGGCCACCTCATCGTGTACGACAGGACATTGAAGAGATATGTGTTAAGGGAACCCGACCAGGAGTAAGGAGCAAAGAACAAAAACGAAATACCGGGTTTGGAAGGAACAAGGCGTAAAGAGAAAAATAAGGCGGTGGTTGGTTCCGGGAGCTGGCTGCAGCAGGTGATAAAGCCTACCTAAGTGGCTGTACATGGCTCATCATTGTGAGAAACTAATGGCGAAGCAAGCGCTAATTGATGAGCAAGCACCCTAATCTTTAATCAAAACTTTTTCGTCTGCTTTTTCAAATGCAACAAAGCAGTCAACAGGTTATGAAAAATTTAAAAAGTTTAATGTTTGGCCTTGCAGCGCTGTGTTTAGCGTTCGGCCTGGTGTTTAGTGTAAGTTCGTTTAAAAGAAAGGCGTCAGTAGTATATGCATATACCAGCAATTCCCACCTATCCGCTGATATTAAAAATATTAGTAACTGGGAAGTGGCAGACTTGCAAAGCCCCGGTTGTTCCGAGGAGGGAAGCCTTGTTTGTCGTTACGAATTTAACGGTGATATGAACGATTTTCAAGATTTTCTTGAGTTATCATCTACTACAGCGGCATCCATCAACACCAATGCCATAGCTGTTAAAAACTAACCAGTATTATCGGGAGCAGTCTTGCTCCCGATATTAATAAGCTATAGGTTTTGCGGCATTCCGGTTATTTTGATAATGTCCTCCGGAATTGACATTACATATCTTGAATCATTTGGTGGTAATGCAAATGGGTTACCATTATAGCTACGTTTAATCTCTATATTATAACCCATAAGATTCAAACGCTTTAAATCATTCCACCTCGTACCTCTCATCACTAATTCCTTACGTCGCTCTTTCAATACATATTCAATTACTACCGCTTGATCCGTACTGTAATATGGTACATAAACCTTTGTTTTATCCCATCTTTTTATCATTAAATTATTCAAATCACTTAGCGCTTCCGGCAACTTATTTAAGCGAGCCAGGCTCTCTGCCCGGTTCAAATACATTTCATCTACTGCAGGTCCTAAAAACTGGGCATTTCCGCCTGTATAGTTTCCTTTAAACGCATATAAATTTGTACCCACGCTCCTAAAGAAAATACTTTTTCGCAGGTCATTTGTATGATATTGTTGATATAGTTCATCAACAATAATTGCATTACTTTGATTTAATATTGGTGGATTTGA
>JASLGV010000109.1 GCA_030149995.1 Pedobacter sp. | reverse complement strand
CATTCCGGTAATTTGAAGCCGTTAACTGTGAAGCTCCAACCGGTAATTTTTCTCTGGCATAATCGTAGCCCACCACAATGTTTTGTTCAATTTTACCGGTTTTAACTTTATAGGTAAAGTAACCTGAAAAGTTATCTATGTATCGTTTACGGATCCGGTTGTAGATCTGCATGGCAACCAGGTTGTTTACGGCTTTCCCTGTTGCATCAAGTGCATAGGTGTTTGCGCTTCTGTGTTCGTAAAGATCTTCGCTGTAACCGGTTTTCATATACGAAGCGGTAAAATTCAGGTTATCGCTGAAACGGTGATTTAATGAAAAAGATACGTTGTAGGTTTTCTCATTTAAATGGTCGTTACCTGTATTTAGGGAGGTAGACTGTGGAGTGGAGTAGAGGTCGTTGTTTCCAAAAACAGATTGGCCACGATCTAAACGGCTTCTGGAATCGTTGTAAACCAGATCGAAATTTATACTGGTATTTTTAGACGCCAGAAAGGTTAGGGAAGGGGCAATAACCAGGTTTTTATCAAACTGAAGATCACGAAAAGAATTGGCATCTTCATAGCCCAGGTTTAAGCGGTATAGCAAGGTGCTGTCTTTGTTGGCCGGACCGGTGAAATCGGCAAGACCGCGAAAAGTATTGTAACTGCCCACAGAAACACTTACCGATTTGCGGCTTTCTTCGAGTGGTTTTTTGGTTACCCGGTTGATTACACCCCCCGGACTCGCGTTGCCGTACAGTGCCGAAGAAGGACCTTTTAAAACTTCAACTCTTTCCAGGTAATTGGCCAATGGTTGTTTCCAGAACCCGGTACTGGTACGCATGCCGTTAATTAACTGTGTATTGCTGCCACCGTTTACCCTGAATCCGCGAATGGTTACATCATCATAAAAAGAAAACTGGTTCACTCCACTAAAATTCTTTACAACATCGCCCACGCGCATGGCACCCTGATCGGCAATCAACTCCTTACTGGCATAAGAAACAGATTGTGGCATGTCTTTTAGTAAAATTTCAGATTTGCTGCCAATAAAGGTGGCGGTTGTTTTGTAGGTTTTTTCTTTACGGCCTTTAATTTCTACTTGCTGTAAATCTGATTTAACAGGTGTAAGGATAATGTTTAAATTGGTTTGTTTTTTTTCAGTATTGATGTTGCGGCTTACTGTAAGATATCCGACATAACTGAACTTAATACTTTGGGTAGAACTATTTACGGTTAAGCTGAAAGTTCCCTTGTTATCGGTCATGGTTTTTTCGGCTCCACTCTCCGAGTAAACGTTTACCCCCGGAAACGGCTGGCCCGATTCGTCGCTTACCTTACCGTTAATTACGATCGTATTTTGAGCATGGATATAGTTCGAAAAACCCATGAAAACGATCAGGATAAAAATGATTTTGTATATTTTGTACATGAATTTATTTAGACTGCTTTTAAATAACGCGCAAATGTAAAAATATTGCCGGAATACAGAAAAATAAAACCGGAATAAAGGCCATTTAAATTGGATTTTAGAAAAGAGAATAATCAGGACTTAAGATGCTGCTAACGACTATTTTTTTCTGTTTTTTTCTTCTATCCACAGCGACATGTATTTGGTGCTTTGAGCAGTGTGGTGTTGTAAAATCTGACCAATAAAGTTTTTTTGCCGGTGACTTGCCAGATTTGCAACAAGTTGGTTTAAGGCAGCGATAAAAGGTTGCGCAAATACAGATCTGGCGTATCGCTCATTTATAATTTGTATGCCCTGTTGCTGTGCAGTTTCCCAGGAGTTTTTTTCTGTATATAGCTTTACAGCCGCCTCCGTAAAATCTTCAAATTCATCTTCGATATAGCCGTTCCAGTTTAGTTCGCCTTTCATCGATTCGGCTCCTGTAGAAGTTGTTATGCATGGTGTTCCTACCTGCATGGCATCCATAAATTTGCCTTTTGCTCCTGCACCGAATTGTATGGGTGCAAGCAAAACCCTATGTTTGGCAATTACTGCCCGTGCATCTGAAGCCCGGCCTTTAACGAGGAATTTTTCGTTTTTATTTTCCAGTTGTAAGGCTTTTTGCGAAACATAGGCTCCATATATATTCAGCGTAACACCCGGAAGTCTTTTTCTTAGGGCAGGCCATATCTTGGTTTTTAAAACCTGTACTGTATTCCAGTTGGGTTCGTGCAGAAAATTACCTATAAAAACAAAATCAGTTCGTTCTTCGTATGGAATCCAGTTTTCTGCTGTTTTTGCTGTAATTCCAGGTTCTAAAAAAGGCAGGTACCAGAGAAGCGCCGGATCAATTTTAAACTGTTCTTTTAAAAGATTCATTTCTACTTCCGAAATGATCAGAGAGAGATCGCAGCGTAAAATAGAGGCGATTTCTCTTTTGGCTGTATCAGAAAATAAATCAAGGGGCGTTTGTTTTTTATCACTGTGCTGGCGTGCACTGCGCAGACAATGCAAATCTTCCGTATCTAAAATCCGTAAAGCTTGCGGACATTCCTGCTGTACCCGCCAGCCGTATTGCTCCTCAACCATAAAACGGTCGAACATCACAACAGAAGGATTCAATTCCCGTATAAAGGAATTAAAACTTGTATCGTTTAGCTTAATTTCTTTTTCGGTAACACTTGTTCCGGCAAAATCGTAGCTGAATTCGCTTTTTGAGGCGGCAGAGGCAAAAGTAATTTCATAACCATCAGACAGAAATAAATCAACCAGTTGGATCATTCTCGTACCGGCGGCAGATGATGCAGGCTCCGGCCAGACAAATCCAATAATCAACATTTTCTTGGTGCTCATGATTTAAAATTTATGCAAAATAAAGGGTTTTTGTTACACAATTTTAAAAGCGCGCCGATTATTTCTAATTTTGTGCCTCGAATTTTGAAACAACCATGTTAGGATTAAAGTTATTAACAGACCCGCGCTGGGCAAATATTGCCGAGTCTAATTTAGAAGAGATTTTATCAGATCATGCCTGGTGCGAGCAAAAAGCGGCTTCTAATGCCATTACGTTAATTACCCAAAACTCCGAACATGCCGACCTGGTTGATGAACTGACAGCCATTGCCATTGAAGAAATGCAGCATTTCCAGATGGTTATTGAAATTATAAAACAACGCGGTTATACGCTGGGCCGCGAACGTAAGGACGATTACGTAGGCCGCCTGGTTAAATTTAGCAAGAAAGACGGAAGCCGGAATACGGCTTTTATAGATCGTTTGCTCTTTGCCGCCATGATCGAAGCCAGAAGCTGCGAACGTTTCAGGGTTTTGTCGTTAAATATCAAAGATGAAGAGCTTGCCAAATTCTACCACGAATTAATGGTCTCTGAAGCGGGGCACTATACAACCTTTTTAAATTTTGCACGTAAATACAGCATCGATGTAGATGTAGATAAACGCTGGAAAGAGTGGCTGGAATTTGAAGGGAACCTGATCCAGAGTTATGGAAAAAAGGAAGCCATCCACGGGTAGTTTTTAATACCGGTTCGGCAACTCATTCGGCAATTGTGTAATTATATGTTTTAATGCGTTGTTGATAACTGTTTCTGATGTATGTTCCAGAGCCAGATAACAATATCCTGATAACTGTTAATCCCCTTTTTTTGATTGTTAAGTTTTAAAAAACGATCAAAGGCAATGCCCATGTAACCAGACATTTGGCCGTTATATTTACGCCAGAAATCTCTTTCTGCTTTAAAATCAGCCAGTACATCCGGCAGGATCTTATTGTACAAAGTCTGATAATCGTCCGGTGCTTTCATCCTGATTTCGAGCAAGACATAACGCAACATCTCGTAATTAGCAGCATACCGGAAATACAGATCGGGGCTGTTAACCGCGGTCAGATAACCCAATAAATTGGCCTCATCTTCGTAAGCAATACCCAGTTGGTGTGCAATTTCATGGCAGGTAATATAAGGTTTAACGAAATCGGGCATACGGGTATTGATATTGGCTTCGCCCGATAATGGAGCATAATAACCTTCAATACCAACTTTACTGATTAACCAGGGACTTATAACTGCTTTAACAGAAGGGTTATGATATTTAAAAACGGCATCCTTCTCAGCCATCAAAGCATAAGCTTCTGCCGCTTTTTCTTCCAGGATTTTTACCGTGTATACCGGTGTTTTTCCCTGTATATTGGTTTGCTGTTTTAATAAATTAACCTGGTTTACAAAATGGTTGCCCAGTAAAACCAGTTCCTCAACAGTGTATTTTTTATTTCCGATACCCAGCGCGCGCGCGATACCGGGGCGACTGTAATTTAAACCCCAAATAATTTTGAAGAGTATATAAAGAATTAAAAAGAAGTTCAGAATCTGCAACGGAACAAGCAATCGGTGCTGCCTGGTGAGTTGTTTTCTGTTTTTATAGAACCGGCCAATTTTATAAAGAACAAATGCAATGAGCAGCAGGTAAATAAAATCACCAATGGCAAAAGGAAAAATAGATGAGATAAAACGTAAGGTAGAAGATATGTACAGATAGATATTCGTAGAATAATATCTTTGAACAAGAGCAGGAAAAAGGCCAAAAAGAAAAATCAGCGTGCTCAGCCCCAGTAATAAGAACGATTTAATAAAAACAGATTTTCGGGGCATCATAACGAACGGAGTAATTTCAAATCCTCGATATTTTCAAAATGTTTTTGATTTAAGGTATCAAAAGCCAGTTCGCGGGCAACTGCAGTTGCTGCTATAAACAGATCGGGTTTATCAATTGCTTTTCTTAATTTTTTTAACTTATCCTGAATTTTAATGGCAGCAGAAACAGCATCACCATCAAATGGAAAAATAATGAAATTCGATAACATCATTTTCCAGAAATTCATTTGCTCTCCTTTGGCACCGGTATATATTTCAAATTCAGTAATACTTGAAATACACAATATTTCAAACTTTTGAGCTAACGTAAACAGTCTTGTTTTGGATTTGTCTTTTTTTCGAAAGTAATCTATCAATATAGAGGTGTCAACCATTATTATCTGGTTCTCCATTCATTTATGGATTTTCTTGTTTCTTCTATACGTTCAATTTGTGCTTCGGAAAAGACCGGGCCATTTAGTAATATATCAGAAAATTTAGATTGATAAGTAACTTGAGGTTCCTGTGCCCGGTAATCTGATTTAGCCTTTTGCTTTAGCCGGACTACAAAATCAGAAACTTCCTGCTTTAAATTAGAAGGCAGCGAAGCAATTTCTGAATATAATTGTAAGTCTGTCATTTTTAGGTTTTTAGTTTAAACAAATATAATGTTTTATCTACGGAATGTCAAGCGCTTCCCAATTTGATCTGTTGTAAATCTTCCTTTCTGATAGGCGAGGTTTCCTGAAACAAACGTGTGTGTAATACTTGCCTGAAACGTATCACCATCAAACGGACTCCAGCCACATTTATAGAAATTATTAAGTTTGGTAACTTTCCACGGATCCTGTAGGTCGACCAAAACTAAATCAGCCCAGTAGCCTTCACGGATAAAGCCCCGTTTTTCTATATCAAAACAAACGGCCACATTATGAGCTGTTTTTTCTGCAATTTTCTCCAAAGAAATCTTGCCCTGTAAGTGCATTTCGAGTAAAGCCGGTAAAGCGTGTTGTACCAGCGGGCCACCCGAGGGCGCCTGCGCATACGGCTGTTGTTTTTCGGCCAGGGTGTGTGGCGCATGGTCGGTGGCAATTACATCTATGTAATTATCTAAAACGCCCTGTAAAACCCCTGCCTGGTCTGCTGCTGTCTTTACGGCCGGATTCCATTTAATAAAATTACCTTTCCCGGCGTAATCAGCATCGTTAAACCAAAGGTGGTGTACGCAGGCTTCAGCGGTGATTTTTTTATCTTTTAAAGCAGTCGTATGATCAAACAGCGCTATTTCCTGCGCGGTCGAAATGTGTAGAATGTGCAGACGTGTCTGGTACTGTTTGGCCAGTTCAACAGCCAGCGAAGAAGATTTATAACAAGCCTCTGCACTTCTGATTAGCGGATGCATCTCAATGGTCAGGTCTTCGCCGTATTTTGCCTTAAACTCGGCCAGGTTGTGGCGGATGGTTGCTTCATCTTCGCAATGTGTGGCCACCAGAATGGGTGCCTTGCTAAAGATATTTTCTAAAGTTTTCTCATTATCAACCAGCATATTTCCGGTAGAAGAGCCCATAAATACCTTAATGCCACATACATTTTTAGGATCCGTTTTCAGTACTTCCTCAATGTTGTCGTTGCTGGCCCCCATGTAAAAAGAATAATTTGCCAGCGAAGTTTGTGCAGCAATATCATATTTATCTTTCAACAGTTCCTGTGTAAGGGTGTTGGGAACGGTATTGGGCATTTCCATAAAAGAGGTAATGCCACCCGCTACTGCGGCCATACTTTCGGTAAAAATATCCGCTTTATGGGTTAAGCCGGGCTCCCGGAAATGAACCTGATCGTCGATCATGCCCGGTAAAAGATATTGACCTTCGGCATTGATTTCCTGAGCACCTGCGGCCGATAAATTCGGGCCAATTTTGGTTATGATTCCATCTTGAACTAAAACGTCGGCAACGTATTTCTGGCCTTCATTTACAATTGTGGCCGCTTTTATCAGGTAAGTGTTCATGGTGGTAAAGTTAATAATTTACGATTAAGTAGCATGTAAAAGGCCTGAAGATTTATTGGTGAAGGTGCTAAAACACCCGTTAGGTATCTTGCAAAAAACAACGAACAGTGGCGTAACAAATGCATATTGCCGGCTTTTTGAAAGTCTTCTGAAAATACCGAAATAAACCATTACCTGTTAAGCTTCTGGCTATGGCGGGTTAAACCCTCAACCTTAATTGCTATCTTTGCGGCTATGGCAAAATCGTTTGAAGAATTTAAGTTAAACAGGCAGATATTAAATGCAGTGGCTGATGCGGGTTATACCGTGGCAACACCCATACAGGAAAAAGCAATAGCACCTGTACTGTCGGGGCAGGATATTTTTGGTATTGCCGAAACCGGTACCGGTAAAACAGCTGCGTTTGTGCTACCCATGCTGATGCAGTTAAAATATGCACAAGGGGATGTACCACGAGCACTTATTCTTTCACCTACCCGTGAGCTGGCCATGCAGATTGCCGAGCAGGTTAAGCTCTTCTCTACTTATACAGATTTACGTTCGCTGGTTATTTATGGCGGTGTAGGACCTAAAACACAAAAAGAAGAAATAGCCAAAGGCGTGGATATCTTAATTGCTACGCCAGGTCGTTTTCTTGATTTATACCTTGCAGGTGATATCAATACGCAAAGTCTGCGTTTCCTGGTACTGGATGAGGCCGATAAAATGATGGATATGGGCTTTATAGGTTCTATACACCGTATCCTGGAAGTGGTGCCACGTAAACGCCAGAACCTGCTGTTCTCGGCAACCATGAGCGATTTAGTGAAAAAAATTGCAGGCGATTTTCTGAAAAATCCAACCATTATTGAAGCTTCAGAACAAGCCACACCGGCACAGAATGTTACACAAGTACTTTATTATGTGCCAAATTTCAAAACGAAAATTAACCTTTTACAGCAGCTTTTAAAAAATGACGAGGATTTTAAACGGCTGATAATTTTTTGCAAAACCAAAACCGTTGCCGATAACATATTCAGTTTTATTGAACGCCGTTACGGAAGCGAAAATGTACGTGTAATACATGCCAATAAAGGACAAAATACCCGGATCAACTCCATCAACAGCTTTAAAGAAGGAAATGTAAGGGTTTTGGTGGCTACTGATGTGGCCAGTAGAGGGATCGATGTGAGCGATGTAAGCCACGTAATCAATTTCGATGTACCCATTATAATTGAAGATTATGTACACCGTATTGGGCGTACAGGAAGGGCTTTTGCCAAAGGCGATGCCATTACCCTGGCAACCGATGCCGAAAAATATTATGTGCGTAAAATTGAAAAGCTGATCCGCCAGTATATTCCCGTTGCAGAAATTCCTGAAGGCGTTTTTATCGAGGAAACCCCTTATGATGAGCGTCAGTACATAGCCCGCGAAATAGATGCACAAAAACGTAAGGAAGATCCCGATTTTAAAGGAGCTTTTCACGAAAAGAAAAATGCCAAAGTAATTGAACAGCAAAAGCGCGACAAGGCTAAGCAGAAAGCAGGTAAAGTGGTTAAATCTTTTAAAAAAGGTAAGCGATTCGACAAGAAGAAATAAATCACTTACATGTATTGATTAAATGCATATAAAATGAAATTCAGGGTAACGCCATTAAATATTGTGGCAGCAGTTGCTGCTTTTTTTGCTATTTATTACCTCCTTACGCTAAAAAGTACCTATCCCAATGTAAATCCAAAGGGCTTTTTTATCTGGATCTTGTTTCTACTGGTTCTTGTAACCTTTGTAACAGACCTGATTTTCCGCTTTATGCTTAAAACCCTGAAAAAAATATGGATTGTGGAGCTGATCTTTATTTTTATAGCCGTAATCCTGATGTTAATATTACAAAAGTTAACCTGAGCAGCAGTGAAAAAAGCTTTTAAAATAAGCATATTTGCAGCCGAAAAATAACGGAGAAATAAATACAAATGAGAAAAGCAGAAATAAAAATAACCGTCGAGTTAGATGATCAGAATATGCCCGAGAATATTCTTTGGGAAAGTACAGACGCACAAACATCTGATAAAGTACCTGTAAAATCGATGATTTTGGCCTTGTGGGATCACAACTATAAAAATTCTATGCGTATTGATTTGTGGACCAAAGATATGCCCGTTGATGAAATGAAACGTTTTTTTTATGAAACCCTTCAAACCATGGGCGATAGCTTTTTAAAAGCAACAGGCGAAAATTTAATAGTAGAAGATTTACGCGATTATTGTGCCCATTTTGCCGATAAAATGGGTATTGATATGAAAGGATAGAAATACTTTATATGTTAGTTGTAAATAAATTCAGGGCCTGGCTGGGCATATTACTTTGCTTAATTGCAGGCGCTTGCCCGATGTTAAAAGTACCGATAAAAGGAAACTGGAACCTTTACCAGACCGACGTTCGACTTTTTATGATAACCTATGGAATTATTGCCGTTTCGGCACTGTTCTTATTTATCAGAAAAGTTGGCGCTTTTCGTTTCATGACCATTGTAACTGCCATCTGGTATATATTAAGTGTTATAGCTGTATATTTTACCGCCAATAACTACACCAGCCGGAAGTTTGTAAATAAAATGATCGCCAAAACCATTCATTTTCAATGGGGCTGGATCGTATTGCTGGTTGGCGTACTGTTTATGCTTTTCAGCGTTTCCAGGTTGAAATCTGCACAGCAGGAGCGTATATAACCATAAGATTTAAGGATTAAACAAGCATTGTTTAATCCTTAAATCAAATCTTCTTTCTACCGGAAATCTTTCGGGCCAATTTTTAACATAATCAGGCAGGTGACCTTCACCTGAAAAATGCAAAACGACAAAGCAAGTTTACGATCAGATCGTATTGTTTGTAGGTTCGTGGCTGGTCATATAGATCAAAAAATATTTGTACGCACATTTAATGGTTTTAATTGTTCATAATAAGACAGGTTAATCTTAACCGGAAATTGCTTACACGTAAATAAGAAATGGATTTTTATGAAAAAACGATGTTTGAAAAATTACGCTCCAGTCTTAGTCTTTCTGATGATATCTTTTGCGCATGTTTTACGAGCCCAGACCCCGGCAGGCTATGAGGTTGTAGCCCGTATTTATCCGCCCAATCCTGATCCCTCCGGAATTGCCGTTAGTAAAACAGGCAGAATATTTTTGGGTTTTCCGCGGCATGCCGACAACCACCGCGAATTTGCCCTGGCCGAACTGAAAGAGGGTACTTTGGTTCCATTTCCGGATAAAGATTATGTTTATCCTTCTGATAAAGCTTACAAAGACTGGCTGGTTTCACCCCATGGTATTTACCTGGATAAAAATGAAGTCCTTTGGGTTTTAGACGATGGAAAACGTGCCGGGATGGAAGAAATTCCGGAAGGAGCGGCCAAAGTTGTAGGGATTGACATTAACACGAAAAAAATTATCTCCACGCTGGTTATAGATAAAAATGCAATGGGTAACGACAGTCATTTAAATGATTTGCGTGTGGACCTGACCCATGGCGAGAAGGGTACTGTTTATATTGCCAATTCGGGTTTTGGCCAGCGATACTCGCTCGTTGTAGTAGATATTGCCTCGGGTAAATGTCGAGAAGTTTTACTGAATCATCCCTCAACTTCTCCCGATCCTGGATTTATGGCCTTTTTAGAAGGAAAGCCATTGGTGTATAATGCAGAAAAGCCAGGCTTTCCCGTGGGCGGGGCAGATGGGATTGCCTTAAGCCCGGATGGTAAAACACTTTACTGGACGGCCATATCCGGACGTAAACTTTACAGTATTTCAACAGATACCCTTAGCAATCAAAACCTGGAAAATAGCGTTATAGAAAAGGCGGTTAAATTTAAAGGAGAACATCCTGCATGTGATGGACTGGCCGAAGACGAGCAGGGAAATATTTTTTTCGGGGCTTTTGAACACCAGTCGCTTGTACAAAGAGCGCCAGATGGGAAATATACGGTTTTGGCGCACGACCGCGATAATTTTGTATGGCCGGATGGATTGTACTATCAGCAGGAATATTTATATGTTACCCTGGGGCAATGGAATCGTTTACCCGATTTTAACAATGGAAAAGATTTAAGAAAACCACCATATTTAATAGTAAGAATAAAAATAAAATAAGCATAAACATGGAATACAGACAATTGGGAGCCTCCGGGCTTTTTGTACCGGTATTAACATTTGGTACGGCAACCTTTGGAGGTGGCAATGATTTTTTTAAAGCCTGGGGCAGCACGCAAGCAGAGGAAGCGAGTCGGCTGGTAGACCTATGCCTGGATGCAGGTGTTAATCTTTTTGATACAGCCGATATTTATTCGGACGGACTGTCTGAAGAAATATTAGGTAAAGCTGTTTCAGGCCGCAGAGACCAGGTGTTAATTTCTACCAAGGCAACATTTACTTTCGGAAAAGGTCCCAACAACCAGGGATCATCGCGTTTTCATTTGCTCAAACAACTTGAAGGAAGTTTAAAAAGACTGGGAACCGATTACATCGATATTTACCACATGCACGGTTTTGATGGGAATACGCCTGTTGAGGAAACCCTCAGAACACTGGACGATATGGTAGAAAGTGGAAAGGTACGTTACATTGCCTGTTCGAACTTTTCGGGTTGGGCTCTGATGAAATCTTTAGGGATTTCTGAAAAATATGGCTGGAATAAATACGTAGCCCACCAGGTTTACTATTCGCTTGCCAACCGGGAATATGAATGGGAACTTATGCCCCTGGGTATTGACCAGAACGTAGGTGCTTTGGTATGGAGTCCTCTGGCAGCTGGTCGTTTAGGTGGTAAATATGGTCGTCATAAACCGGTTCCACAAGATAGCCGCGTAGCGCAGGGTGGGAGTCCGGTGCCCGAAGCTGTGGTAAATGAAGAAGTATTTTACAACATTACCGATGTGCTGGATCAGATAGCAGAAGAAACCGGGAAAAGCGTAGCGCAGATTTCTTTAAACTGGTTGTTGCAGCGTCCAACGGTTTCGAGCATCGTTATTGGTGCCAGAAATGAAGAGCAGCTTAAACAAAATCTGGAAGCTGTGGGATGGAATTTAACTGTAGAGCAGATTAAAAGACTGGATGCAGCGAGCGAGGTATCAACCATTTATCCATATTGGCATCAACGCCTGAATACAAGTCTGAACCCTTTACCCGAATTTTATAAATAGTGGCGTGGGGTAACCTACATCCATTAAAATAATTATCCTGTGCACAACCATATTGGATGGTGCACAGGATTTTTTTTGAAAATACAGCTTTATTGTTTTTTATCGGGCCTTCCGCATCAGCGGATGTCTGTTTAAACCTGATGTTCGCCTTCTAATGCTTCATCGGTAACAAAATAATCGTCTGCATCTGGTTCCAGCGGAATGTAAAGGCGTACCCACTCGGTTCCTTCCAGTAATTCCCAGGTATGTCCGGGGCCTTCTGTATCGGCTGCAATCAGGATGGTGCCAGGTTCTATAATAAAAGTACTTCCATCGCTTACTTTAAACCGTAGTTTCCCTTTTAACTTAACTACATATTGTCTTCTTGGCGCCGGATGTGCCACCTTCTGGTAGGCATCAATCTGGTTTTGAGCAAAGAAATAACCCGCCGTTATGGGCTGGTTAACGGGAATTTTTCCTGTTTCAAATGCACAGGCATCGTTTTCAGTATTAATCAGCCGGAAGGCTTTTAAGTAAGCAGGTAGTAATGCAGATGTGTGTTCGGTAAGCGGCATTGTTATAATATCGTATCGGTTAATAATTTAAAAAGTATGTAGCTAATTATTTAAACCCAGTGTTTTGTGCTGGCGTTTTCTTTTCCAGTGGGTTTGTTTAAGTGTTTTATTGCCGGTAATAATGCTGATGTTTCCATCAACTTCCAGCATGGCCAGTTTTACATCCCTGAAATGATCAACCCCATGTTCGCGCATGGCTTCTTGCAGCTCTTCGTTGCTGATGTCCAGTTTGCTGAGCATGGTAAAGTCCATCTTTCCATTATGAATCAGAATTTGTGGTTTGTCATAGATCAGGTCGCGAAGCTTCTGGCTTTTAAAAAGGAATTTTTTAAGAATGTAGTTTAATATAAATAAGACCGCGGCAGCAGCAAGTCCGCCGAGTAAGCTGCTGTCCGATCCAACCATTGCATTCTGAACGGCATTACTGATTAGCAGGATCAGTACCACATCGGTTGTATTTAATTGCGAAAGTTCTTTTTTACCTGTTAACCGGATGGCAACCAGCATAAATACGTACACAGCTGTACTTCTTAAAGCAATGTCTAAAAAAGGATTCATAGCTTAAAATTTTAATTCAGTTTGTCCTTGGTAACTTATTTCACGTTCATGCTGTAGCAGCCATTTTTTTCGCCACAATCCGCCCGCATATCCAACCAGTTTTCCATTGCTGCCTATTACACGGTGACAGGGCACCACAATGGCCAGGTTATTTTTTCCGTTTGCAGCGGCTATGGCTCTTATGGCGAGTGGATTGTGTGCCGAAAACTGTGCATACGAACGTGTTTCGGCGTAGGGAATTTGCAACAGGTTTTGCCATACTTCTTGTTGAAAAGCAGTGCCTTTCTGTTGCATGGGAAATTGGAAATCTGTTAACTCGCCTTTAAAATAAGCCAGAAGCTGCTGAGCAGCGAGCTTACTCAGGTCGCTTTCTGTGTAGCCCTCCAGCTTTTGACCGCTAAAGCTAATTTCATATACAAAAGCATCGGTAGCCAAAATGTGGACCAGACCTACAGGCGATTCTATACTTGATGCATATACAGACTCCATTGTTTAAAATTTAGAAAAGATAAACATAAATAAATTCTGTTTATCAAAAACAGATGCAGCG
>JASLGV010000106.1 GCA_030149995.1 Pedobacter sp. | reverse complement strand
CGCTGCATCTTCATGCCGGTGCGTACCCCGTAGCAACAACCTTGTTCCGTTTAGTTTAAAAGGTCCTTTCTCTACAAAATCGATGTTTCTGAATCCAATTTTTGTGCTGCCACTGTAGGTTCCACCGTCAAACTTTACCTCGTATGCCAGCGTATATTGTTTGGGGTTTTCTGTAGACCACAACACAGGTTTATTCAGTTTAAAATTCCATACATTCACATCGCCATCTAAATTGTTTAACGCAACTTCCTGCTTAGCCACCACTTTTTGATCGGGAGCAAGTAAGCGCAGGGAAACAATTGCATTTTGAAGCTTATATGGATTAAAAAATCTGCTTTTAACATCCAGCGTTGCTTTAATTCCTTTGGCATCTACTGCGGCATGGGCAAATATTTTATCGACCGATAACTGAGGTACGTACACCAGATTAAGGTACCTGTAAATACCACCATATACATTGAAATCTGACAAATCAGATGGGATCATCTCCAGATCTCTTGAATTATCTGTACGGATGGAAAGCGGAATTTTTCCTTTAAAGTGTTTTTGATAAACGCTTGTTTTCTTAAATGCTTCTACTGCATCGGTTATATCGGCCGTCCATTCGTCGTACCCCCCTACGTGTGTGGCAACTTTAGTGGTATAAATATAAACTTCCGTTTTTTGACCGGCTCCTTCAAAGTGAAGCAGGGTTCGTCCGCCTTTATAAGGGTTTTCTACTTTTAACTGTGTACGGTACCAGGCGGGGCCCTGGTAATAATTTACATCCGGATCTACCGCATCCAGTGCATTTACACAATGTGGCAAGGTAACCTGCTGCCACAGGGGTACACTTTCAGGGTTTCCCTGTCCAACCGGTCTAACGGCTTCCCAGATGCCACCTAAATCCTGTTTTAAAAAATCCCAGTCTTTATTCAACCTGACCGATTGCTGGGCAAACAATACCGAACTGCTTAAAAGCATCAACGAAAAAACAATATATCTGATTTTATTTAACATAGCATTATAATTATTTAAACTCTTAAGCGGAGTTTCTTTTGTTCTAAAACGGATACGATTCCCATTACCAGACAGGTAATCAGGAAAGAGCGGATTATACCTCCCGCTCCATTATTTAAAAAGGCCGGGTAATGAAAATTAAAAAGTCTGAAAACCGAATAAAGCAGGTAAGGTACCAGATAGCATGTAAGTGTACTGGTTCCTGCCGGTTTTACCAAACGGAACCAATTCTGCTTTTCTTTGATATCGACCAGGTAAATAAGTAAGGAAAAAACAACCAGGGTTATACCCATACAGATAAATACCCAGGCGGGTGTTGCATATATCTTGGAAATCCCGCCGGCATAAGGACGGATGAAAAATCCGAAGGCAAATGAAAACAGGGATACCAGCGCAAGCAGTCCCCAGAAAATGCGGTCCTTGCCTTTTCCGGCAAATTTTGAATACAGCAGGGAAATAAATGTTCCGCCGGTAATGAGCGTAACGGAAGCGGCATCGCCCAAAATCCAGATGCGGATGTTTAGCCAGTGCAGGTGAACCAATACATTGATGGTTGCAAATAAAAGAAAGGCCAGCAAAAACAACCCGGTTTTGCCTTTAACGAGTAAAAAAACAAGGGCACCGATCAGGTAGGCCCAACCAATAATTCCCAAAATTCCCCACCAATGCGGCTTTAATCCTTCCGGATTTTCGGCATTGCCACCTTTAAATAAAAAGGCCAGTAATACCAGCAACAGTACACCACTTATCTTAAAAATATTTTTCCTTGCGGCCGGCATGGCTTCAGGATAATCGAGCCAGATGATAAAAAAAGAGCAGGTTAATAAAATGGTGTATACCGGATAAGGAAGCCAGGCCAGGTGGTGGTTATAATTTTCCAGGTTTACCTGAAAAAACCCCATAATTAGGAGTGCCGCCGAACGCCAGAAAACATAGCTTGCCAACGGTACAAAAGAGGCTCCTTTTGCCATACGGGCACGGAGGGCGAAGGGTAATGAAAGCCCTACAATAAAGAGAAAAGCCGGAAAAATCACATCCGAAAAACCCATTCCATCTGCATCAGCCTTTGTATGCTTAATCCATTCCGGAATGTTGTGTACACCTGCCACATCGTTTACAAAAACCATCAAAAACATGGTTATCGCTCTGAGTACATCAATAGATAAAACACGTGCAGGGAGTTGTTTCATGGTTACGTTTTTTCCGGCTTACATATCCTTTTATAATTTACTTAATAAACCTTTCTAAGCTGAATGGCATTCAGAACGGGCTTTCCTTCTATGGCTTTAAATTCTATGGTAATACCACGCCCGTTTTGCACTGTAACACGTGTACGTTTACTAACAGCTGTTGTATAATCAAAATCGTGTGCCAGGTTAAGCTTATTCAGGAACGGTACGCCATTAATGAGTACATCAAAAACGCGCTGTTCTTCTACTTCTTTTTTATGGTTATTATCCAGGTTATAGGCCAGCGCTTCTTTTGTTGCGCCACCAATCAACTCGGCGAAATACAATCCCAGGTCATACTCTCCATCTGCTACATCAAATTTGAACTGCCGGATACCCACCTGCTGTGTTTGATATACCGGATCGTTATCGGTTCCTAAAATATTCTTATCGCTGCCATAGGTAATGCGGTTGTTGGTTCCTCTGAAGGGTTCACCACCAATCCAACCCCACGAACCTTTTCTATATGGCTGATCTGGAATCCAGTTCAGTTTTTCGACCGGATCGTTGTAATAACGTTTAGATCCCAACAGGATATTAATATTTCTAAACGGTACTTGATCTGAAAAAAGGAAAGGTTGTACCTGGAAATGAATATCGGCCTGATCGCTGTTGTTTCCAGAAACCACTCTTAACTGGTTCAATCCATCTGTAAAAGGTACCTCCCAGGTACAGATATGGTCTGCACTTGCTTTAACGCCCAGGCTCTTTCCATTTAAAAACAATTCTGCTGATGGTAAATTCGTTGCCACCTGTACGGTTTGTGTACTTGCATTTGTGGCCGAATCGGCTGTGGCTGTTCTTTTATTCCAGTGTGAAGACGTTATTTTCAGGTAAGGTTTAGCTGATAAATAAGCCTGATAAAGGAAATACGTATCTTTTGGTTCTCGACCAATCGTCAGCAAGCCTTTATTATTGATATGCGGCATGGTTTCTTCGCGTGTTTCGGAGTTGAAATCGGCCAGGTTCCAGGCCATTCCACCACTTACAAAAGGGCGTTTGAGCATGGCATTCAAATAAATCTGGTGGAAACGAATGGCATATTCTACACTTTTATCAAAACGAACGGGTTGAAATGAACGGATACGCGGGTCGGCATCGGCTCCATATTCTGTAACCAGCATGGGTTTATCTGGCAATTGTGCGCGGTGCTGATCCAGGAATTTCGCAAAATCGGCCGGATCGCCCGAATACCAGCCAGAATAAAGGTTCCAGCCTACTATCATCGGGATTTTAGTCAATCCAACTCTGTTATACAAATCAAATGCGCCATGGTTAACCAGCAAGGTATACCGTGAAGGATCTTCCTTACGGGTTAAATCTTCCAGTTTCTGTGCCAGCTCCCGGATGTGTTCGTAATATTGCTGCTGGCGAGGTTTATCATTTGAAAATTTAGGTCTAAGCAAAATTTCATTCATATAGGCCCAGATAATCACACTCGGATGATTAAAACCTTGTTTAATCATTTCAAGCTGCATGTTCAGGCTGTTGTTGGTAAATGCTTCAGACTCGGTGATGGTGTTTACCAACGGTACTTCTACCGATGCCAGAATTCCCAGTCGATCGCAGGCTTCCAGAATCAGTGGATCCTGAGGATAGTGTGCCACGCGTAAAAAGTTGCCGCCCATTTCTTTCAGTAATTCCACATCACGTATTTGTAATCCGTCGGGCACGGCATTTCCCAGATTTTCATAATCCTGATGCCTGCTGGCACCAATCAATTTTAAAGGC
>JASLGV010000047.1 GCA_030149995.1 Pedobacter sp. | reverse complement strand
CTCTTCTCCACGTAGCTGGTAATAACCTCGTTTCTGATTAAAGTTTAGAAGAATCCAAGCCAATTCTTCTTTTTCTATTTTTTGGGAAAGTGCTTTTTTACGTAGAAAATAAATCGTCCAATCATAGGGAATTTTCTTGTTGTTTTCCAAAATCAGTGGCTGATGCAGCTTAAAGTCAGTAATCATCTCTTCGAAAGAAGTTTTAAAAACAAACTCATTGTTATCATAAGTCAACTTGGGTTCATTGTCATTCTTAAACTTTCCAAGTCTTTTTTCAAAATCTATTTGTTCAGCAAAATGCTTAGGTAAGAAATTTATAACATTTAAAACACGATGTAGCCTTTCTCTTCGTAATAAATATCTTTCACGTAATCGTCTTACACTTCTATATCCAGTTCTTTCAGCGGTTTGAGAGACCGAGTTACCTTTACCAAATTCTCCTAATATATCCTGCGACATTGGAATAATTCTACTACCCATTCCAAGAATTTCACCTTTCTTATTCTTAAAATCTTGTTGAACCAAAGCCCACCCAATGGAATTTGTTCCTAAATCTAAACCAAGCGTAATTTTTTCCATAAAGTTAATTTATACAAAAATAATAAAATATTTTTAGCTATTTGATTAATTTATTTATATATTTGTAGTATTGATTTAAGAAGTAGCTTTGACGAAAGCACTATGAGAGCGCCAATTCTCATTATAAAGCTTCCAAAACTTTATATTTCAAAATCAATTTTAGCTATATTTTTTATATAAAGCATTAGTTATATAATCAGATAGCTGTTGTGATTTGCTTCAGGTACTCAATGTTTGAGTACCTTTTTAATTATTCAAAATACTTTTTAAGTATTACTCTATTAATCATCTGAATATATGGTTAATCAGTACTCACATAATAGTATTTGTTTCCTAAATCGAGGCCTAAAATATTTTCTGTCATAAAAGCATTATTTTAATAGAATTTTAAAGATAATCATTAAAATAATATCAAATTACGGTTTTCCGTATAGTAGCATGAAATATATTTGCTATATTTGTCTTGAAAGCAAATCACAATAAGGATTATTCCGTTGTGAAAACATTTGGATTGCCTCTTGTCCATAACCAGGAGGTTTTTTTATGCCCAAAGGTTTCTAAACATTACATGGGCTTAAACAAAAAAGCAGCAACCACCCGGGTTACTGCTTTCAAGTTGTACCGTACACAAAGCACCATACAACCTGAGTTAAAAACTAACCGATTACCGCCTCATCCCGGTATACATTTCCCGGTGTATCGGTCATCTCTACCACAACCCGCATGCCCGCAATAGGCGTATGCGCAACGGTAGCCGTGTACACCCAGTCCAGTTTCAGGTTCGCCTGTACCGCTGGTCCCTCCTCAATCAATACCCCATCCACATCGTACAAGCTGAGCCGTACATCTACCACCGCCAGCACATCGGTAATTCTGCAGGTAATCAGGTCGCCAATGGCACCACGGTACTTGCTCCAGTCTACCAGGTGTAAGATCGGCGCCACCAGGAAATCCTTAAAGGCCACATTGTAGGCCGATTGATTCGGTTTAGCCTTGGCCTGGTAAGCAGCCTTTTTTACCGGGTCTTCAAGAACCGAAGTGGCATACAAACATGCCTCCATAAATAAGAACCGGCGGTTCATTTGTTCCTCAGTAGCAACATGCGTAGTACGCGTTGGCCGCGTAGCCATAATCGTTACACGACCACGTTGTCTAAAGACCAGTGTGTTGCCAAACCTGCCGCTGGCACCCTCCACTACTGGATTGTTTCTGTTAACTGCCATAATTTTAGCATTTAAGTGAAAAAATAGGGTTAATTATCAGAAACAAAACTGAACATCAACATTTTACAAAACAAACCACTTTGAAAAATTGTACACTGAACCGCGCACTTGCGCGCAGCAAAAAAGCCAAAAACGGCCAATACAAGCTGCAAACAACGTTTTTGCCTAAAAAAATCGCTCAGTTGTTCACTTTTCTTGCTTCATCCTTGCTTTAACCTTTTATATTTCATGCATTTAGCTTGCTTTAAGACGGCTTCTTTTCTGCTTTAAATTATTCGATACAGATCAGAATAGAAATCAAAGTTTTTAGCTATCTTAACAAAAGTGCAGGTCATTCCCACCACAAAAACCTCCGGCAAAAGCATTTTCCAATTAAAAAAACTAAATAAAATGCCATGAAAAAGAAAAACCAACACTATGTACTCACCCAGCGCGAGTTTATGCTCATTAGTAATCTGATAGAACAGTACAGCCTTGTTTGCGATTACGTAAAACAACATCTCATGAGCAGGCAGTTATTAAGTACCGAAGAAGTTTCCAGTCGTTACTCCGTAAGCCGGCACACCATTTACCGCTTGCAGCGTGCAAAGCGCCTGGTCCCCATAGCCAGGCACCGCTGTTATTATTTCGATGCCACCGAAACAGAAGCCTTCTTTCAAAAATACTGGCAAAGATTATTTTCTCTGATAACGCTCATTTCCGTCTCTTAAAACCAGGATAAAAACCAACAACCACTAAGCTAACAACAAAACAATCCCCTTCCCCTGCCCGTTAAACAACCTGGCCAAACCAGGCACAACAAAGCCCCGGCTTACCAACTGAAACCAACCCTTCACCACTTACAGACCTTAATTTCTTCGAATAACACACACACAGCGATAACCGTAAAAAACCAGCGCTAACCAACCACAACCCCTCCCTAAGAACGCCCAAGCGGCCTCTTGAGATATCGCCGCGTAAGCCCATAAAACGTTCGCAAAAACGATCATAAAGCACAACCCAGACGGCTGCCGAAGTGTTGCAGCAACCTTAAAAACAGCAGTAACAATCACACGGCTTCAGCCGGCGCCCTCAACGTTTTATGGAGCTGAAGCAAGATAGATCAAGCAGCCTTGAGTTATGCCTATTTTTTTTGTTTTTAATAGGCAGGCATGCTTTCGCTAAAGCTCAGGTTTGGTTCTTTTATATCAAGATAAAAGAACAGCCCCGCCGGCTATGAGGCGAAAAAAAAACCTCC
>JASLGV010000498.1 GCA_030149995.1 Pedobacter sp. | reverse complement strand
AAAGATCAGCACAATAACGAAGATATTATCGACAGACAGGGCATACTCGATCACATACCCGGTTAAAAATTCAAGCCCCAGGTTTTTTCTGTAAAGTTGTAAACTTTGCTCAAAATGATCGGGTACAAGATTGATATGATGCTGGTGCTTTTGTACAATATATTGTAAGCGGCTAAAATCGGTTATACCGTGCAGCTGATGTCCTTCGGTTAAAAGCAGGAAGTAAAAGCCCAAAGCCAGGCCAACCATAACCAGGCTCATGATTCCGGCCTGTTTCAGACTTACCACATGTTCCTTTTTACTGAAAAGCCCCAGATCAAGTGCCAGAATCAGCACGATAAACAATAGAAAGCCTATGCTAAAAATAAGTTCGTTACTCATTATTATTTCTTACGTTCTGTTGTAAATAGAACCAATTGTTCAAGTCCTGTTTTTGCTTCTCCATCTTCAAACTGGTTGAGGATATCAAAAGCCTGCTGCTGGTATTCGAGCATTTTCTGGTTGGCATAGTATACACCTTCCTTGCTGTTTACAAAATCTATAATCTGCTGGATCTTTACCGGATCATCCTGATGGTTTTTCACCAGGTTAATCATGGCTTTTCTTTCCGCTTTATCCGCTTTATTTAAGGCATAAATAAGCGGTAGAGTCACTTTTTTCTCTTTGATATCTATGCCGAGCGGTTTGCCTACATCATCCGTTCCAAAATCGAACGTATCGTCTTTTATCTGAAAGGCAATACCCACCTTTTCGCCAAACAGGCGCATTTGTTCAATAACTTCATCACTGGCGCCGGCAGAAGCTGCTCCCGCCGCACAGCACGATGCAATAAGAGAAGCTGTTTTTTGCCTGATTACATCGAAATAAAGCGTTTCGGAAATATCCATCCGCCTTACTTTTTCTACCTGCAACAGTTCTCCTTCACTCATCTGCTTTACCGCTTCTGATACAATCTGTAACAAACGATGTTCGTTATTGTTTACAGAAAGCAACAAGCCTTTAGCCAGCAGGTAATCGCCCACCAAAACGGCAATTTTATTTTTCCATAACGCATTGATGGAAAAGAACCCCCGCCTTTCGTAGGCATTGTCTACTACATCATCATGTACAAGTGTTGCCGTATGCAGAAGTTCTACCAAAGCTGCACCCCGATGGGTGGATTCTGTAATACCGCCACATAATTTAGCAGCAAAAAATACAAACATGGGCCGCATTTGCTTACCCTTCTGTTTTACGATGTAATGAGTAATTCTATCCAGCAATGGTGCATCGCTGTGCATGGATTCTTTAAAGGTTTTTTCAAACGCTTTAATATCAGCTGCTATCGGTTTCTTTATATGATCTATTCCCGGCATTAAGTGGAAAAAATTTGAATGCAAACTTAGGTTAATTTCACCTAAAAGTTTACATTTAATAAAAACTATTCTCTTGAAAAAACGCTACAAAATAGCAATTGGCATAACAATTCTACTAATTGCCTCTTATCTTGCCGGACCAAAGCCCCAAAAGCCCCGTTATACAACCATCGAACCGGCAGTTCCGGAACCCGATGAGCTTGAACAATACATCCGCGATATGGAAAGCCGCCTTCCTGTAAAAAACGAAAATGAGGCCGAAATTGTATGGGCGGATACACCAGGTAAACAAACAGAATATGCCCTTGTATACCTGCATGGTTTTTCGGCCTCCAAAAACGAAGGAAACCCCGTTCACCTCAACCTGGCCAAAAAACTAAATGCCAACCTGTACCTTGCGCGCCTGGCCGATCACGGGCTGGATATCGTTTCACCAATGCTCAACCTGACTGCCGACCGGTTGTGGGAAAGCAGCAAACTGGCTTATGCCATTGGCCGGAAACTGGGTAAAAAAGTAATTTTAATGGGTACGTCGACCGGCGCCACACTTGCCTTAAAACTGGCAACGGTCTATCCGGAAATACACAGCTTAATCTTAATATCGCCCAATATAGCCATTAACGATCCTAAAGCCTGGCTGCTAAACGACCATTGGGGGCTTCAAATTGCCAAACAGGTATTAGGCGGCGCCGAAAGAATTGTACTTAATACCAGTGCCGAATACAAAAAGTACTGGTATACAAATTACCGGCTCGAGTCGCTGGTCGCTTTACAGGAACTGGTGGAAAGCAGTATGACGAGAAGCACTTTTAATCAGGTCAAACAACCGGTACTGCTTCTGTATTTTTACAAAAATGAACAGGAACAAGACCCGGTGGTACGGGTTGATGCCATGCTTAAAATGTTTGACGAACTGGCTACACCCGAGCACTTAAAGACTGCCGTAGCCATCCCAAATGGTGGCAGCCATGTGCTGGGTTCTTATCTTACGTCTAAAGATTTACCTTCTGTTGAAAAAGCGATCGGCGAGTTTGTATCCGGCCAGCTAAAAATTAAGATGTAGTACTGACTAAAGGATTAATGGCATAGCCGTTATAGGTTTATAACAATTCTGTTTTTTTTGACAGGATATCTTTGATAATCATTTCTGCGTGCACCCGCGAGTTTTCGATAAAAAGCTTGTGCGTATCGATCCCTCCGCAGACCACACCGGCCAGGTACAATCCCTTTACATTCGTTTCCATCGTTTCTTCATTGTAAGCCGGACAAAGATTTTCAGGAAGATCTACGCCAAAGTTACGAAGCATACCAAAATCAGGCTGATAACCCGTCATGGCGATTACAAAATCATTTTGCAGGGTTATAATGCCATCGGATGTTTGAATGTCTACTTCTGTTTGGCGAATGGCAAGCAACTCTGAATTAAAATAAGCTTTTATTTCTCCTTCCTTTATCCGGTTTTCGATATCGGGACGAACCCAGTATTTTACATGTGGCCCCAGTTCCGGTCCGCGTACCAGTAAGGTTACCTGAGCGCCTTTACGATAAGTTTCCAGCGCA
>JASLGV010000488.1 GCA_030149995.1 Pedobacter sp. | reverse complement strand
GCTGTGCGAATGAAAAATTTATAGCAGATAAGAGGAGCAGAAATAAGAGGATGGAATTTTTTATTTTTTTCATATTTATGGATATAAATTAGAAGTGGAAATGGAATATAATTTGATTACAAATGTCATGGTTCATAATTGGAGAGGCGATAACAATTGTTAATAAAACCAATTAAATTTAATTAGAAATGCGGTTATAATTCAGTATGTAGTAACACGTATTTTATTTTAAGCTGTATTTTAAATATTAATTGTTATCATTGAGAAGAAAGAAGATTATGTTTGACTGGAAAAAATATGAGGAGCTTTTTAAGACTGTGGATGTACCCGCCAAAACCTTGTTATTAAAGGAGGGATCAATTGCCAATAAAATTTATTTTATTAAAAAAGGTTGTCTGCGGTTATGGTTTAACAATGATGGCAAAGAAGTAACTTTCCAGTTCTTTTTTGAAGACCAAAGCATCGCCTCTATAGAAAGTTTCAGGAATCATACACCCAGTCAGTTTAACATTGAAACAATAGAACCTTCTACTTTAGTATACATCAGCAGAGAACATGTTTTTAAAATCCTGGACAGTTCACCAGATGTAAGAAAACAATTAGAAGAATATACCTTTGAGCGGCTTTTATTTTACCAGCACCTTTTTCTTTCGCGTATTAAGGACAGTCCTCAGAAACGGTACCGGGAATTATTAAATACACATCCCGAAATTCTTTTACGCATACCTCAACACTATATTGCTTCTTATCTTGGAATCACTTCCGTTTCGTTGAGCCGCATCCGGAACCGGAAGTAATTTTATTTATTAACAATTGTTATCGTACTTCCTTTCATAGAATTTGACTTTTGTGATCAAAAAGAAAAAGAAATGAAAATCGCAGTTGTATATAATCATCCCTATGAAGGAAGTTACTGTAATGCAATTTTAAAAGCTGTGTTATCCGGAATTTCAAAAGCAGGAAATGAAGCCGATGTTTTTAACCTGGATCAGGATGGATTTAATCCCGTCATGACAGCGGCAGATCTAAAAGCTTTTGTTATGCAAAAACCTGTTGATCCGCAGGTATTGGCTTATCAGCAACGGCTTCAGAAAGCAGATCACCTGGTATTTATTTTCCCGGTCTGGTGGGAGCTGATGCCTGCCATGACTAAAGGCTTTATAGATAAAGTAATCTTTCCTGGTTTGGCGTATACGCAGGAAAAAAATAGCGTAAGGATGAAACCTTTACTGACCAATATTAAAAGCATAACGGTTATTTCAACAATGAATACACCATCCTGGTTATATCGTATTTTGTTTGGCAATGCAGTTAGAAAGGCACTCCTGTTGGGTACCTTTTGGAAAACTGGTTATAAAAACAGAAAATGGATTAACTTAACACAGGTAAAGTCTGCCAGTCCGGCTAAAAGGGAAAGCTGGCTTAAGAAAATGGAAGAACGTTTTACTAAACTTAAATAAATTGTAATGGATACCTTTTCGATGATTTTAGTGCTGGTTAGCGGAGTTAGCTGGAGCATTGTTTATCTCGCATCTATTAAAGTTGGCTTTAAAGATAAAATCTATGCCATGCCCTTTTGGGCGCTGGCTTTAAATTTTGCATGGGAGGTTTTGCATGCCGTTTTCGGGGTCGCAGAGCTTGGCTTCAGTGCACAATCCATCATAAATATATTATGGGCTGTATTTGATTGTGGCATACTTTATACTTACTTCAAATATGGTGCTAAAGAATTTCCGTCTTTCTTAAATAAAAAGGTTTTTCTCTCTTTTAGTATTCTGGGAATTCTGATTAGTTTCATTGTTCAATATGCTTTTATCAAGGAATTTAGTCTTGTATTAGCAGGTGCCTATTCCGCATACTTACAGAATTTATTAATGTCTGTTCTGTTTATTGCGATGTTGCTGAAACGCCGAAGTTCCAAAGGACAAAATCTAATGATTGCCATCTTCAAATGGCTCGGCACTTTGGCCCCGACATTGCTCTTTGGCATAATAGGTAGTGCTGAACTCGGGGGTAAGCCTAATCAATTTGTATTAACCCTGGGTATTCTGATTTGTCTTACAGATCTGGTTTATATCTGTTTGCTCTGCGCGACCAGGTACAGCGAAAAGAAGGAAGCAAACATCAGCGCCTGATTATAATTTTATTGTCAAGGCTATATTTATTTGTCGCGGCTTATGCTAAATAATATACATTTGTTTTCATACTTGTAAGCAGGCTTATTGAGTCAAAGCCTTATAGACACTTTTCGGTTTAAGGGGTGGCAAGTACACATACTGTTTGAAAAAATTAAGGGGAACCTCATAATGGAAGATAACAAAGCCATTTTAACAAGGGCCAATGTGGCCGTTGCACAGGGAGATTACGAAGGATTTCTTTCGTTTTGTACAGATGATACGATATGGGCATTTGTAGGCGATGAGACGCTGAAAGGAAAAGAAGCGGTGCGTCAATACATGTTAAAAGTTTATGTAGAGCCTCCAAAGTTCCAGGTGGATACCTTAATAGGCGATGGTGAATTTGTAACCGCTATTGGAAAAATCTTCCTGAAAGACCAGGATGGAAAAATAACCCATTATCAATACTGCGATGTGTGGACATTTCGGAATGGTAAGATGGCGGAGTTGAAAGCGTTTGTTGTGGAAGAACCTTGATCTTAATAGATATTCATAAACAATAAAGGCCCGGTTAGGGCCTTTATTGTTTTTTTTTATTCTGCTGCGGCTTCTGCATTTACAGCGTTTACAGCAATTTCAGTTAAGGCAACGTCGGTTGCCTTTTCGTTTTCTAACGTCTGACCTAAAAGTTCGGCCACATCAGAACGGTCTATGTTTTCGGCAAAGACTTTTAAAGTTCCATAAGTGGCAATCTCGTAATGTTCTACTTTTTGAGCTGCAAGAATCAGTCCTGCATCACGAATCATCGTACCAGAGTCGGTATCTTCAATAATACTGTCGGCTTCTTCAAGAAGTCCCGACATAGCTTCACATTTTTTGGCAACTGGTTTTTCATCCAGCAAACCAAATACCTGTTCCAAAGTATCGATATGTGTTTGGGTCTCTTGCGTATGTTTTTCAAATGCAGCGGCCAGTTCCGGGCTCGTGGCAGCTTTTTTCATCTTGGGAAGTGCTTTTACCAGGTGTTTTTCTGCCCAATAAATATCCTTTAATTCATCTACAAAGAATTCATGGAATTCAGATGGTTCGATTTTACCGCTTGTATGGCCATTGGTCTTTTTAGGTGTTGTTTTGCCATTTGCTTTAGCTGCTGTTGTTTTTGTGGTAGTTGCCATATTTCTTCTTTTTTTAGTTTCTTTATTAAGAACTCCTGCCACTATAAATAGTTTCGAAAAATGCGCGAACAGGTATTCCACGTGCTTTTGACAGGTATTTATCAGTTTTGGTGTTGATTACGTATTTTAATTTTATTGTTTCAAAGTCAAAACTATTTGGCAGTTAATGGGATTTTTCAGGTAAAACATTGCTATGGAAAAAGAGGATTTAATACCCAATCAGCAAATCGGTCAGCAAACCGATGCAGAAAATGAAAAGATATTACTTGCTCCGGCCGAAGCTAAAACGGCTTATCAGAAAGCTGCACGCCGTTTGTTGAATGTAAATAAGTGGCACCACATTTCTACGATCAGAACCAGCCGTTTTACGTTGTTTAACGAACACGGATTTCCATTGGATAGGCTGGCACAGGAAAGTGATTATATCCGTATCAATATACCTGAACCAGCGATTACTCA
>JASLGV010000480.1 GCA_030149995.1 Pedobacter sp. | reverse complement strand
TACAGGTGTGGCGTATTTTAATTTTCTTCGAAATTAATCTATATTTAGGGTTGGAGCAGTTCAGCACATGTCTGGCTTGCTAAATGTAGAACCTCTGTAATTTTTTCAGTAAGTGTGTGTTTTGTCTTTTTTTAAAGATGTTAAAATACTGTAAATCAATTGGTTTAATTGGTTTGTTTTTCCTGATTTTTATCATAAAAAATAATGTGTATTGCACTTGCATTAATAAAATGCAATCGTTAACTTTGTTATGCAAGCATAATAAATTATCAAATGAAGCAACAACAAACGATCGATTATCACATTAAGTTTGCCTGGCAAAACATGTTTAATAAATACAATCAGCTGGCTGCTGGTTTTGGTATTACGCAGGCCATTGGTTATATGCTGATCAACATCGACGATGAGAAAGGTACAGCTGTGTCCAATCTGGCAGGATTACTTGGTGTAAAGGCCACAAGCTTATCGCGTATGTTAAACAACATGGAAGAAGTAAAGCTGATTTATCGCGAAACGGCTGCCGGAGATAAACGTTCTGTAAAAGTGTTTTTAACAGAATTTGGGAAAGAAAAGAAACATTTAGCCAAAGGTGTTGTTCGTAAATTTAATGAGTATCTGGACGAACACTTCTCTAAAAAGGAAAAAGAAACATTTATTAATTTATTGATAAAATTAAACGATATAACTGTAGCATATACTGTGGATTAATATTATGAAAAGGAATATAAATAAAGTTGCTGTTTTAGGCTCAGGTATTATGGGGTCTCGTATTGCATGCCACTTTGCCAACATTGGTGTAGAGGTTTTGCTGTTGGATATTGCCCCAAAAGAACTTAGTGCTGAAGAGCAGGCTAAGGGGCTAAGTCTCGATAGTCCGCTGGTAAAAAACCGTATTGTGAACACTGCTTTACAAACTGCCGTTAAAACAAATCCTTCGCCTGTTTACTCCAAAAAAAATCTGAACAAGATTAAAACGGGAAATTTTGATGATGATATGCCTAAGATTGCTTCGTACGATTGGGTAATAGAAGTTGTTGTTGAAAATCTGGACATCAAGAAAAAAGTTTTTGAGCAGGTGGAGCAATTCAGGAAAGCAGGGACCCTGATTACGTCTAATACCTCGGGTATTCCGATTCATTTGATGGCTGAAGGCAGAAGTGATGATTTCAAAGCGCACTTTTGTGGCACCCACTTTTTTAATCCGCCACGCTACCTTAAACTGCTGGAAATCATTCCAACACCGCATACCAAACCGGAAGTGGTTGATTTCTTAATGCAGTATGGAGATAAGTTTTTAGGGAAAACCACTGTTCTTTGTAAAGATACACCCGCATTTATTGCCAACCGCGTAGGTGTTTATTCTATTATGGCCTTGTTGCATCTGGTAGATAAATTAGATTTAACGGTAGAGGAGGTCGATAAATTTACCGGTCCGGCTTTGGGCAGACCTAAATCGGCTACTTTCCGTACATCAGATGTGGTGGGTTTAGATACGATGATTAAAGTTGCAAAAGGACTTTATGATAATTGCCCCGATGATAAGGCGCACGAGCTCTTCAAGCTACCTGCTTACGTTCAGAAAATGGAGGAGAACAACTGGCTGGGCGATAAAACAAAACAAGGTTTTTATAAAAAAACAAAGTCTGCCGACGGTAAAACTGAAATCCTGGCTTTGGATTTAAAAACACTTGAATATAAACCGCAGCAAAAAGTTAAGTCGGCTACGCTTGAATTAACCAAGCCGGTTGAAAACCTGCGCGAGCGCATGAAAATTTTTGCTGCAGGAAAAGATAAAGCCGGCGAGCTGTTTCGTCATTCTTCATTCGGACTGTTTGAATATGTTTCGGATAGAATTCCGGAAATTTCAGACGAACTTTACCGCATTGATGATGCCATGCGTGCAGGCTTTGGCTGGGAGTTGGGACCATTTGAATTATGGGATGCTGTTGGGGTTAGAGAAGCCATTGCAGGCATGGAACAATATGGCAACAAAGCGGCCGCCTGGGTACAGGAAATGCTCGATGCAGGTCATACCGCTTTCTATAAGGTAGAAAACGGCATTAAAAAGTATTATGATATTCCGTCGAAATCGTACAAAGCCTTACCAGGGAGCAATGATTTTATCCTGCTGGATAACATCCGGGAAAATAAAACCATCTGGAAAAATTCGGGTGTTTCGATCATTGACTTAGGCGACGGCATTCTGAATGTAGAATTTCATACCAAAATGAATACCATTGGCGGAGATGTTATTTCGGGTATTAATAAAGCCATCGACCTGGCCGAAAAGGATTACCGTGGGCTGGTTATTGGAAATGATGGTGCTAATTTCTCGGCGGGTGCCAATGTTGGGATGATTTTTATGATGGCGGTAGAACAGGAGTGGGATGAGCTGAATATGGCTGTAAAAATGTTCCAAAATACCTCTATGCGGATCCGGTATTCATCTATTCCGGTTGTGGTAGCACCGCACAACCTTACATTGGGTGGTGGCTGCGAGTTTAGCTTACATGCCGATCACGTTCAGCTTTCTGCAGAAACATATATGGGACTTGTAGAGTTTGGTGTAGGGGTAATTCCTGGTGGCGGTGGTACAAAAGAATTTGCCCTGCGTGCATCGGATGAATTTAAAGAAGATCAGATTGTACAGAACGCTTTAAAAGACCGTTTCTTAACCATTGGTATGGCAAAGGTTTCGACCTCCGGATATGAAGCTTTTGAGCTGGGATATTTGCAACAAGGTAAGTTCTCAATCTCTATGAACCGGAATCGTTTGCTGGCCGATGCCAAAGCCAAGGCCATAGAACTGGCCGATGCAGGTTATACAAAACCGGTTCCGCGCAACGACATTAAAGTTTTGGGCAAACAAGGCTTGGGCATTGTTTATGCCGGTGCAAACAGCATGTATGCCGGGCATTATATTTCTGAACATGATAAAAAGATATCGGAGAAACTGGGATATGTAATGTGTGGAGGCGATCTTTCATATCCTACAGAAGTAACAGAACAATATCTGCTTGATCTGGAAAGAGAAGCATTTTTATCACTTGCCGGAGAACGTAAGAGTTTAGAGCGTATTCAAAGCATCATAACCAAAGGAAAACCACTGCGCAATTAGGTAATTGCGGCAACGATCCGGGATTAATGATTGTTCTGAAATACAGTTGTATTTGTTTTTCGCGATGAACAAAGTTTAAAAGATATACAGGCTAAATGCCTTAAGAAATACTAAAACAATGGAAGCATATATTATAGCAGGATATCGTACAGCTGTGGGCAAGGCACCACGAGGTGTATTCCGTTTTACAAGAGCTGATGATTTGGCGGCAGAAGTAATCAGGGCATTGGTGGCATCGGTTCCGAATTTAGATCATGAACAAATTGACGACGTAATTGTAGGAAATGCGACACCGGAAGCAGAACAGGGCTTAAATATTGCCCGTATGATCTCGCTGATGGGATTGGATACAGATAAAGTGCCCGGTGTTACGGTTAACCGATATTGTGCTTCAGGTTTGGAAACCATTGCAACAGCGGTAGCTAAAATTAAAGCCGGTATGGCCGATTGTATTGTTGCCGGCGGAGTAGAAGTAATGAGTGGAATGCCTTTTGGCGGATGGAAACTCGTGCCGAATGCAGCGGTTGCAAAGAAAAATCCAGATTGGTACTGGGGCATGGGGCTAACCGCCGAAGCGGTGGCCAGGGAATATAACGTGAGCCGCGAAGATCAGGATGCTTTTTCCCTTAAATCGCATGAGAAAGCCGTTCACGCAATTAAGAACGGGCATTTAAAAGATGGTGTTTTACCCATCACCGTAAACGAAAATTACCTGGACGAAAACCTGAAAAAGAAAACCCGCTCTTATGTGGTGGATACCGATGAAGGGCCACGAGCCGATACAACCCTGGAGAAACTGGCTAAACTGAAACCCGTTTTCGATGCTGCCGGTTGTATTACCGCCGGAAATTCTTCGCAAACATCTGATGGTGCCGCCTTTGTTCTGGTGGTTTCTGAAAAGAAAATGAAAGAACTGAATGCAACCCCTATAGCCCGATTGGTTAGCTACGGTATTGCAGGTGTACCACCAAGAATTATGGGAATTGGTCCGATAGAAGCCATTCCGAAAGCTTTGAAACAGGCAGGCTTAAAACAAGATGATATTGATCTTATTGAGTTGAATGAGGCCTTTGCTTCCCAGTCGCTGGCTGTAATCAGAACCCTTGGCTTAAATCCAGATGTTATTAACGTTAATGGAGGCGCCATTGCATTGGGGCATCCGCTTGGATGTACAGGTGCAAAGTTAACAGTTCAGGTACTGAATGAACTGAAAAGACAGAACAAAAAATATGGAATGGTGACCATGTGTGTGGGAACAGGGCAAGGTGCTGCGGGGATTTTTGAGTTGCTATAACGAAACTCAAGATGAAAACCAACCGAAATTAAGCAGATGATTTATTCATTAAAGAGAAATTAATTAAAACATAAATATTAGCGAAAGCCCGGCTTCAAAACTTTATCCTGTTAAGCGATACCCGTTACCAGCCACTTAATGCTCGCTATAAGATACTATAACCATGGAAGCAACTGAAAAAAAGACAATTAAAGGTGGCGAATTCTTAATAAAAGAAACCAGCTATAAGGATGTATTTATTCCGGAAGAATTTGACGAAGAGCAACAGATGATTGCGCAAACCTGCCGTGATTTTCTGGCTGCAGAAGTTTACCCGAATTTAGATAAAATTGATAAGCAGGAAGACCCTGCCCTGATGCCTTCGCTCTTAACAAAAGCAGGCGAATTGGGGATTTTGGGTGTATCTGTTCCGGAAGAATTTGGTGGTTTCGGTAAGAATTTTAATACCTCTATGCTGGTAGCAGATGTGGTGGGTGCCGGCCATTCTTTTGCCGTAGCCCTTTCGGCACATACCGGTATCGGAACTTTACCAATCTTGTATTATGGTAATGAAGCGCAGAAAGCAAAATACATTCCCAAGCTTGCTTCTGGCGAATGGAAAGCTGCTTATTGCTTAACAGAACCGAACTCAGGTTCGGATGCCAACTCTGGTAAAACCAAGGCAAAGCTAAGTGACGACGGAAAGCATTACATCATTAACGGCCAGAAAATGTGGATCACCAATGGTGGTTTTGCAGATGTTTTCATTGTTTTTGCCAAAATTGATGATGATAAAAATTTAACGGCTTTTATTGTTGAAAAGGAATTTGGTGGCATCACCATGAATCCCGAAGAACATAAAATGGGTATTAAAGGCTCTTCTACCCGCCAGGTTTTCTTTAACGATTGTCCGGTACCGGTAGAAAACATGCTGAGCGACCGCGAAAATGGATTTAAAATTGCCGTAAATATTCTGAATATTGGTCGTATTAAACTCTCGGCTGCGGCCATTGGAGCTTCAAAAGCAACTTTAAATACGGCTATTAATTACTCAAACGAGCGTATTCAGTTTGGCAGACCAATTTCTAAATACGGTGCCATCCGTTTTAAAATTGCTGAAATTGCTTCGAAATTGTATGCTGTAGATGCTGCAAATTACAGAGCCGGACAAAATATTGATGATACTTATGACCAACTGGTTGCCGGCGGAATGGAATCTGGTAAGGCACGTTTAAAATCTGTAGAACAGTTTGCGGTAGAATGTGCCATTTTAAAAGTATGGGGTTCTGAAGCTTTGGATTATACCGTTGATGAAGGGGTTCAGATTTATGGTGGAATGGGCTTTAGTGCCGATGCACCTATGGACAGGGCTTACCGCGATGCCCGTATTAACCGTATTTTTGAAGGAACAAACGAGATTAACCGCCTGTTAACGGTTGATATGATGCTGAAACGCGCCATGAAAGGAGAGTTGGATTTAATGACACCAGCAACAGCTGTAGCAGCAGAGCTGATGAGCATTCCGGATTTTGGTGAAGAAGATAAAACCTTATTTGCAGCCGAGAAAAAAGTACTGGCCAACTTGAAAAAAGCAACTTTAATGGTTGCCGGTGCAGCGGTTCAGAAGTTAATGATGACTTTAAGCAAAGAGCAGGAAATCTTAATGAATATTGCCGATATGGCGGGTTATGTGTATGTAGCAGAATCGGCTTTGCTCAGAACTGAAAAGCTGGTAAGTTTGCATGGTGAGGAAGCCAATGCGACTCAACTGGATTTATTACGCATCTATCTGGTAGAGGCCGTTGATGCCATTAATAAGGCTGGAAAAGAAGCATTGTGGGCTTTTGCAGAAGGAGATGAGCAACGCATTATGCTGGTTGGCTTAAAACGGTTCACTAAAATGGAACCATTTAATGTAAAAGATGCCCGTCAGCGCGTAGCACAGAAGCTGATTGAGGCAAATAAATATATTTTTTAAGTTTAAAGGAATCGTTTCCTGCAATTAAATTTAAAATGGAGGTTTGGGCGTTACAACATTTGTAATGCCTAAACCTTTTTTGTTTTATAGCCTTGATTCCAATTGTTTAACGGCCAAATCGAGCTGTTCTTTTTTCCATATTTGTTAAAATAGGTTAAAAATTGTAGCATCCGTATTAAAAGCTTATTTTTGCGGTAATGGCTAAATTTAAATTTCTATCAGTACTTTTTATGGCAGTAGCACTGTTCTCTGCATGTAAAAAAACAGAAGACAGTGATAAGCAAATCACAGACTTTATAAAAGCAAACAACATCGCAGCTGTTAAACACAGTTCAGGACTATATTACCAGATTATTAAGCCGGGTAGTGGTTCTTTTACATATCCTTCTAATACCAATATTACCATTAAATATGAAGGTAGATTGTTAAATGGAAATGTATTTGATAATGGTGGAGGTAAGGAACAAACATTTCCTTTGTATAACCTTATTGAAGGCTGGCAGATAGGTATACCACTTATTCAGAAAGGTGGCGAAATCAGGCTGATTATTCCACCTAATTTGGGTTATGGCAGTAAAGCTGTGGGTTCTATTCCCGGTAATTCCGTATTGGATTTTACCATTCAATTAACAAACGTACAATAACATATAATGAAAAAAATTTCCAAACTAAACATAGTGGCCCTGCTGGTTCTTGTGGTGCTGAGCTCGTGTAAGAAAGAATACGACAGCATACAAACCATTGATGATGCGGCCATCAAGGATTATGTGTCAAAAAACAACTTAACTCAAATGAAACCGGATCCTAACGGATCGGGTTATTACTACCAGATTTTAACACCTGGTACAGGCGATTTGTATAAAAACACCGATTCTGTTTTATATGATATTACCGTGCGGTCATTAAAAAATGGGACTTTGTACACACAATCTCCGGTTAACGGAAATTTAGGAACCTATGTTGGCTACTCAAATGGTATCTTTGCAGGTACTTTCAGCATACCGGCCATCCGCGAAACAATTGTAAAGATGGCACTGGGCGGAACAGCCAGAATTATTCTGCCTTCTTACCTTGCTTTTGGTAAAAACGGATCTGGTGATATTCCTTCAAATGAAATTATAGACCTGGGTATTACAACCTATCCATATAAAAA
>JASLGV010000479.1 GCA_030149995.1 Pedobacter sp. | reverse complement strand
CTTTTATATGGCCAGTATGACCAGTTATTTTACGTTCTATTTAATCGATAAGTTTCATGTGTCTGTGCAGCAATCGCAGTTATACCTGTTTGCATTTCTGGCAGCAGTAGCGGCTGGTACCGTTATCGGCGGACCATTAGGCGATCGTTTTGGCCGTAAATACATCATCTGGATTTCCATTTTGGGTGCTGCTCCTTTTACCTTGTTGCTTCCGTATGTTGATTTGATGTGGACCGTTGTACTGGCTGTGGTTATTGGTGTTATCATCTCATCCGCCTTTTCAGCAATTCTGGTTTATGCCACCGATCTTGTCCCCGGAAAAGTTGGAATGATTGCCGGTCTTTTCTTTGGCTTTGCTTTCGGAATGGGGGGCGTTGGTTCGGCTGTACTTGGCTGGCTGGCAGATAAAACAAGCATTGAGTACATCTTTAAAATATGTGCCTTTTTACCCCTTATTGGTATTATAACTGGCTTCCTGCCCAATATTGAGCATAAAACGAAAAAATAGCATAAAAGGCATTTCTTGGTCACCACAGAGCGACCAAGAAATGCTTACCTTGATTTTTTAGTAGATTGTAATAGATGACTAAAAATAGGGCCTCTCTTCTAAAAATTTTGATAGGTTCATCATTGATCTACTTCCCAGCAATTCCCACTCATAATTAAAATATAGAGACGATGAAAGTTCTATTGTTCTTATTTATAAAAGTATAATAGATATATGATTTATATTTTATCATGAAAAAACAACGTTTCGTCAGGAAAAAGATGCATTCTGTCAAATATTTTTTTTAAATAAAAAAGTATTTACTTTTTTTATAAAATCAAATTAACGCTTAACTCATGTTAGAACGCTTAAAAGTATTTTGTAAAAAGATATTAATCTTATTTGCAGCTTGTTTTATTTCTGTAGCAATTCACGGACAACAGACCGTACCAAAACCTCAAAGCCCTGAAGCTGCTGCTTTAAGTAAGGCACTTGATTATCCTGTGAAAAATAATACAGGATCTCCCAATATTTCAATTCCTTTATTTGATGTATTAAGTGGCGAGCTTGGTTATAATGTAATGTTAAGCTACCAGGCTGGCGGTGTAAGAGTGGGCCAGTTACCTACTTGGGTGTGACTTAACTGGACAATAAATGCAGTTCCACAAATTACAAGAAAAGTAAATGGATCGGACGATTTCCATAATGGATATTTAAGCAATACCCTGGTTGGTAAATACGATGCGGGACGGGATAAGCCAAATAATTTTTATCTGAACAGGCTTGATCAAAACTTACATGATGAGCAGCCTGATGAGTTCTCATATAGCCTGATGAACAAGGGGGGTAAATTTTTATATCAGAAGTATGAAAATCAAAGCTATAAGGCAATGCCGGTTCCTTACGATCAGATAGATATACAATATGAAAAAACGACAAATAGTTTCACGTTAATTGATGCAGATGGTAGTAAATACGAATTTGGCGGAATCGGTTTTACCGAAAGAACCTGGATTTCTGGTAGTTTTGAGAGTACAACTTCCTGGAAATGCAGAATGATTATCAGTCCAAACAGAAAAGACACCATCAGTTTTGACTACCACCCGCTAAAAACAAAATATAGGGGCGTATTTAATGAACAGGTTGAAGTTTACGACAGAGATGTTATGCCATTACCTGTTAATCATTCTTATTGGGATCAATATATTCGTGAAAATGTCTTTAGGCCGAATCCTATGAGCTTAAAAATATATGGCGGCCAATCGAGTCCTTATATTTATACTTATTTCCTTTTTGGCTTACCAGGAGATCAGGTTTACAATTTTAATAATCAGAATATATTTTTCGACACCAACAATTATACAGCAGAGCCAACTGGTACCACGTCCATAATGGAAACCCGTTCTTTAAAACAAATCTCTTTTAAAGGAAATAAGATTGATTTCTTTATTAAAAATCAGGCCGAAGAGGTTTTAGATTCCATCAGAATTTCCAATTACTTAGGGCAGGTCATCAAAACGGTTCAGTTTGATCGTGGAACCGTTCATCTTAATGAGGTAAAATTTAAAGCACCTTCTCTTGCGGATGAAAAATATAATTTTGAGTACACAGCTTTTAACTATCATCCTGATTATGATTTACCGGCTGATGCCTGGGGCTTTCCGAATCCTTCTAACTTTGCCAATATCAATTCACCTATATTGGATGTTTTTAATTCAAGTAATCTTCCTTATCAATGGATTACCGGTACAATGGAACCGTATGGAGACTATAATGGTACGTTTCCAAGACAGAGCTTTACGATTCCCATTGGGAAAAACACACTTGAATCAAATGAAGAGGATATGGTTAGTGATATGCTTAAAAAAATTATTTACCCTACAGGGGGGTATACTGAATTTGAGTGGGAAGCCAATAAATATCTGCAATATTCTACCTATGTAAAATTGGCTGGAGGTGTGCGGATTAAGAGTATAAAAAATTTTACGGCTGAAACCACAGTTCCTTCAACAGCTAAATATTATAAGTATGGTAGTAATGAAGATGGAATTGGTATTTTAGTTGTCGATCCTTTGATTAATAATTTTGAATATGAACAATTGGGTAATTGGCAATTTCCACATAGTGAACCCTGGCCTATTCAACCGTATTGGGTTAACTTTAGAAAAAGAACATTTGTAAAATCCTCGTTAGATGATAGTTTTTTTTCTAATGGATCTCCGGTAAATTATGCTTACGTAACAATTTATGATAGTGAAGACGGACATCAGACTGGCAAAACTGTTTACTATTATTCGGTTAAACATTCAAATTGGAGAATTGTAAATACGCCATTAACGGAACATCAGTTTGATATTGATAATGGACAATTATTATTTGAAAGCCATTACGCATTTATTAACGGAAGTTTTGAAGAAATTAGCAGGAAGAATTTTCTTTATGAAACTTTTTTATTCCCAGATCGTATTCATGTAGGAAAAGTCTTTAACAGGCATCTTTTAATGGGAGATGTTAAGGATATATCTGGTATAGAGAGCAGTGTATTTTATAATAATTTTATGTACATAACCTACGGTCTTAATATAGGTTATAGCAGATTAGTTGAGGAAAGTGATCTTACAAAATCTATTGAGAACCTTTCTGCTACAGTTGAAACAAAGAAAAATTATTATTACGATAATAACAGCCATATTTATCCGACCCGAATTGAAACAAACGATAGTAAGGGAGAACAAATAGTAGAATATTCAAGTTATCCGCAAGATTATGCACCGGATAATGGAATGATTGGTAGCTTAATTAACAATCATAAACTTAACCGAAATATTGAAAAGGTTATCGTTAAAAAGGGTACAGATAACCGGATTGTTAAAGGTGATTACAATACATTTACAACTGGAACAGAAAATTATTATTTTACAACATCTGCATTGGAAACAAATAATCCCGTTTCTT
>JASLGV010000464.1 GCA_030149995.1 Pedobacter sp. | reverse complement strand
CTCTGATACTTTATTGGACGAACGTTATTTTCCATCTATTAACGGATGTAGTACTTTATATCATGAGGCAACTTTTACACATGATTTACTGGCACGTGCAATGGAAACGCACCATACAACGGCATTGCAGGCCGGAGAAATTGCACAGATTAATGGAGTTGGTAAATTATTGATCGGGCATTTCTCTTCCAGGTATAAAACCCTGCAAATGCTCCTGGAAGAAGCGCAGTCGGTATTCGAAAACACCGAGCTTGCTGTAGAAGGCAAAACATTTAAGCTTTAAAAAGAGCTGTTTTTATAATAGACAAAAGAAATATCGCGCAAAAAAAAAGCCTGAATTTATAATTCAGGCTTTTGCATTTAATATTTGTTTTGTACTTGCAGGCTTATTTATCTTTCTTGTTGCCTCCGCCAAATACAGAGAAATGTACATAACGTTTTGGATTGGCTTTTAAATCAATCATCAGGTTGTCCAGATTCTTGGCAGCACTGGTTAAGTTGTTATACATCTGATCGTCGTTTAACAATAAACCTAAAGATCCTTTACCTTCTTTAATACCGGTAATGGTACTTTGAAGATCGGCCATGGCCTTATTGGCATTATCAAGCGTTTGCTTAAAGTTAGCTGCTGCTACCTGATCGGTTACCGTATTGATATTGGTTAAAATATCGCTGATTTTTTTATTATTGCTGTTTAAGTTGGCGGTAATGCCCTCTACATTTTTAAAGATAGCCGATATACGGGTACTTTCAGACCCCACCAGGTTGTCTACTTTTTTAGAGGTTGTTTCTAAAGAAGCCAGTGTACCTGCTATGCTGTTGAAACTTTTATCTACGTTCTTTTGGAAATTAGGGCTTAAAATTGAATTAACACTGCTTAAGATGGAGTCCATTTTGCCAATGATTAATTCTGCTTTTTTCTGAACAGGCTGTACGGATTCCATTAAGCCTTTTTCTACGTTTGCATTTAAAGTGGCACCATCTTCGGCCATTTTTTTAGAATTACCCAATTCCATTACAATGGCCTTGCTGCCCAATAAATCTGTTCCTTCCAAACGGGCAATACTGTTATCGGGAATTTCGTATTTACTATTGATGCTTAGCGTTGCCAGGATTGTTCCGCCTGGTTCCAGTTGCAGTTTGGCTACACGGCCAATTTGATAGCCATTAATTAAAACAGGTTTCGATACGGTTAAGCCGTCAACTCTTGTATATCTGGCAAACAGATTTGTTTCGCTTGAAAAAATGGAGTTTCCTTTTAAAAAGTTATATCCGATAATCAATAGCGCAATAGCAAATGCAGCCAATATTCCTACTTTAGTTTCGTTCTTAATTTTCATGTGTATGCTGTTTTATCGCTGCAAGATACAGAAACCGGGGGTTTATGCCTGCAAGAGCGCAATTTATATGTTTTTGATGTTCAAAGATGCAATAAATTTCAATTACCTGTTACCTTAATTTGTTTGGTTTATAAAACCACTTAGCATTTATAATGCCAATTATTTTACTTCAATATCATTTTTATAAGTTTTAATAGCACTTATAATGGATTCGACAATTTCTTCCTGCCCCTTTACAGAATTGATGTATCGTTCTTCCTCTGCATTCGAAATAAAGCCAACTTCAGTTAATACGGCAGGCATACCACATCTTTGGAGTACCAAAACACCTTGTTCCTTAACGCCCCGGTTTACCCTTTTGTTTTTATTAACGTAATTATCCTGAATTAGCTTGGCAAATTTAATGCTTTTATCCCGAAAGGTGTTTTTTAATAACGATAAAAGTATAAATGTTCCCGGGTCATTTGGGTCGTAGCCATCATATTTACTCTTATAATTCTTTTCAAGTTTGATATCGGCATTCTCTCTGATGGCAGCATCTTGTTCTTTTAACCTGTGAGAACCGGCAACCAGCGTTTCGACCCCCTTGGTGTAGCGGTTTTTTCCTGGCATAGAATTGCAGTGAATAGATATAAAAAGATCGGCGTTGGCCTCATTGGCAATTTCGGCTCTTCTGTATAAATCTACATCCACATCTTTTGTTCGGGTATAAATAACCTTTATTTCGGGTAATTCCTGTTTGATCTTTTCGCCGAGTTTTAATCCGATTTTTAAGGCAACATCTTTCTCTTTTGAAAAACTGCCGGATGCACCTGGTTTATTACCGCCATGCCCGGGATCTACTACGATGGTCTTAATTTTATATTGTTGTGCAAAGCTGTAAGGTAAGCCAAGTATGGTGATAAAAAAAAACAATGGTAATAGAAATTTTAACCTCATTTCGAATGTTTAAAAGGATGTTTCAGCTAAACGCTTGTAGTTTTTAATTGCTTTGATAAAACCGTTAATTATTTCTTTTTGACCTTCTTCAGAGTTCATATAATCTTCTTCCTCTTCATTGCTGATAAAACCTATTTCGGTTAATACAGCCGGCATAGCTGCTCTTGCGAGTACAGCAAGACTTTTTTCCTGTACACCTCTGTTAATTCTTCCTGCATTTACGTATTCCTGCTGAAGCATGGCCGCAAACTTTAAACTCCTGTCGCGGTTGGTTTGTTTCATGAGCGATAACATAATATCATTTTCAGGTGTATTGGCAATAAAACCTTCGTAGTTTTTCTGATAATTATCCTCGAGGAACATAGAGGCATTTTCCCGTTTTATTACTTCGTCTTGCTCATTTAACCGGCCCGTTCCCGATACAAATGTTTCTGTTCCACGGGTAGAAGTACTTTTTGAAGTTACCGTACGGTATACCGGCACACTTTTACCTTTTACTTTTTTATAATAATCAACTACTTTAGATACACGAACAGGCATATCATTCAGGTGTATGGATATAAAAAGATCGGCTTTCGCATTGTTTGCAATGTTGATACGCTCGTATAAAGGAATAAAAACATCCGTTTGCCTGGTATATATAACTTTAATGTCTTTAATACTATCCTGAAGGGCTTTTCCCAGGTTTAAAGCGGTTCTAAGTGCCACATCTTTTTCTTTTGAATAGATACCATGTGTAGCACCATCTTTACCACCGTGCCCGGCGTCAATTACAATTGTTTTAATTTTATATTCTTGTGCAATTGATTGATTATCAATGAGGTTTGTAAGAATGAAACAAATAATAAAAGCTAAAGTGGTTTTAAGATACATCAATGGTATATTTTTCACTAATTTTGGACGTTTTTGATTAAGCATTGGTGCAAAAATAACATTCAAATACGAATTTGAAACTTCTGAACAACTCATTTTTACTAATTTCTGTCATTTTATTAACGTTATCAGTTAGTAAAGCTAACGCTTTTAATCGCTTTTCATTGCAACAACAGGTTGTTAAGCAAGATACGGCAAAGCACGATACTACAAAAAAAACCGGTAATAATAACAGCAGTATCGACAAAAAGATTGAATATAAAGCGGATGATTCCGTTCGGTTAAATAAAGAAAACACCATTGTTTATTTATATGGCAATGCGCGTGTTTTATATGGCGATTTTGAGCTCGACGCGGATTATATCCGGTATGATAAAAAAAACAATACCATTTTTGCCAGTGGCAGAAAGGATTCGCGAACGGGTAGGTATGTAGGCAAACCGATTTTTAAAACCGGTACCGATGGTACAGCCATTGCAGATTCTTTATATTACAATACAGAAACAACCCGTGCCAAAGTTTACAGTGTATTTGCTGAACAGGAGGGCGGATTTTTCTCGGGCGGACAAAGTAAAAAGCAGATAGATGATGAATTGCATATAAAAAATGTAA
>JASLGV010000430.1 GCA_030149995.1 Pedobacter sp. | reverse complement strand
TACTTACGATGCCCTTCTGTTAACATGTCCAACCATCACCGCTATATCCTTAAATTAATGAGACAGGGAAATTACAAACCGCTCATTTGGATGCTGACCATGGCCATTAATGGCTTAATTGTACTTGCTTTTTTTGTCCCCAAAACCTCTGCAATGAGCGGTCGCGATTTTTCTGGGCTTCCCTTGCTCAATGCAGTATTAAATGGTTTAACCTTTTTTCTTTGGTAATTGCATTGTTTGCGATCCGTTGTAAAAAGATAATGCTGCACCGGACTTTTGTTTGCCTTGCGTTTTCGTTTACCGCTTTATTCCTGTTTTCATATTTGCTATATCATTTTTCAACGCCTTCTACCAGATATGGAGGTGAGGGGATCCTGCGGGGGATCTATTTTTTTATTTTACTTACACACGTTTTTTTGGCTGCCCTGATTGTGCCTCTTGCGCTTTTCACCATGGCTTCGGGATTAAACAATCAGATTAACAGGCATCGTAAAATAGCCAAATGGACCATGCCGATCTGGTTGTACGTCAGTTTTACGGGGGTTCTTGTATACATCCTTATTTCGCCTTATTACCACGGTTAATGTAATCGCAATGCCGTACATGGGTAAATAAGCATCGACGCAATTTGGCTCAACACTCATCTTATTACAAATTTCTAATATATCAAATCAATTTTTTATGAAAAAAAAACTGTTAAATGGAATGCTCATTCCAGCGATCATATTTTCTTCCTGTACATCAGGGAATCAACAGACGCAAAATACAGCTGCCCCCGAAGTTCCGGTGGCAATCGTAAACCAGGCCGATGCGTTGGTTTACACAGAATATCCGGCAAAACTGGAAGGCCAGACCGATGTGGAAATCCGCTCACAAGTTAGTGGAATTCTGGAAAAAATATTTTTAGAAGAAGGCACTTATGTCGAAAAAGGAACACCACTTTTCCAGATTGATGCCCGTCCGTATCAGGAAGAATATAACAATGCGCAAGGCGAACTATTGGCTGCCAGGGCAGAGGTGGCAACGGCAAAAATTGAAGTCGAAAAACTGACGGCGCTGGTACACAATAAAGTCGTTTCGCCCTATCAGCTCAAGACCGCACAGGCGGTTTATGATGCCGCCATGGCCCGCGAAAAACAAGCACAGGCAAAAACCGTTAATGCGCGGATTACATTGGGATTTACAACCATCAAAGCTCCGGTAAGCGGTTTTGTTGGGCGCCTTGGGAAGAAAGCCGGTAGCCTGGTAAGCCCATCGGATGCTCAGCCATTATCTTATTTATCTGATAACCGGGAAGTACATGCCTACTTTTCTGTTGGTGAGGCCGACTTTGTGGTCTTTAAAGATGGTTTAAAAGGCACTTCCATCGCAGAAAAATTAAAAAATACCTCTGCGGTAACCATGATGCTTTCTGGTGGTAAGGCTTATCCGCAAACCGGCAAACTGGATATGGTAGATGCCGCATTCGATAAATCGACCGGCGCAATTACCCTGCGGGCAACTTTTCCCAATTCGCAAGGTTTGCTTCGTTCAGGCAATTCGGGCAGGATTAAATTAGGGCTTAAACAACCTGGTGTAATTGCCGTGCCCCAGGCAGCAACTTTCGAATTGCAGGACAAAACTTTTGCATTTATAGTTGATAAAAGCAACCGGACCCGGCAAGTAGCTTTAACCATTTCCGGATCAGCTGGAAATACCTATTACATCTCTAATGGATTGAAAACGGGCGACCGCCTGGTGCTGAAAGGACTGGAAACCCTCAAAGATGGTATGCCGGTTAAACCTGAAATGTCTAACGAAAAAATGGCCCGCAATTAATCCCTAATTATTACATTCATGTTAAAAGTTTTTATTGATAAACCGGTTATTGCCACGGTGGTATCCATCATGCTGGTTATTCTCGGTGCGGTAGGCCTTATGGGGCTACCCATACAACAATTTCCTGATATCGCGCCGCCTGTTGTACAGGTATCGGCCAATTATCCCGGTGCAAATGCTGAAACAATGGTACGTGCGGTAGCGCCGCCATTGGAGGAAGCGATTAATGGGGTCGAAAATATGACCTATATGAGTTCTACTTCGAGCAACGATGGAACCTTAACAATTTCAGTTTACTTTAAGTTGGGTACCGATCCTGACCAGGCAGCAGTAAATGTGCAGAATCGGGTGTCGTCTGCAACCGGACTTTTACCGCCAGAAGTGGTTCAGGCAGGTATTACCACCCAAAAAGTACAGAATTCGCTCATTATGGCCATTAACCTGATGAGTGAAAAACCTAAATTATATGATGCAACTTACCTCACCAACTACGCGCAAATAAATATAATTCCCGAGCTTAAACGTATACAAGGCGTTGGTCAGGTGAATTTCTACGGCAGCAACAAGGATTACTCCATGCGTATTTGGCTTAATCCGGCACAAATGGCGGCTTATAACATTACCCCAACAGAGGTGATGGCAGCTGTTAAAAGTAAAAACCAGGAAGCAGCCCCCGGAAGATTTGGAGAGTCGAGCAACCGGTCTTTTGAGTACGTGCTTAAGTATTCCGGAAAATATACCAAACCGGAGGAATATGGAAATATGATTATCAGGGCGAATGCTGATGGCAGTATGCTGAAACTCAAAGACGTTGCAAAGGTTGAATTGGGTAGCTACACCTACAGTTCGCTTAATACCGTAAACGATAAACAAAGTGTGCTGTTCCAGGTAATACAATTGCCCGGCTCTAATTCAAGAGAGATACAGACACAGGTTGCTGCGTTTCTAAAAAAAGCAGAGAAGGATTTTCCTCCTGGCATTAAACAGCAAATCCTTTACAATACCAAAGATATGCTGGATCAATCCATTGAACAGGTAGAGCATACCTTACTGGAAGCCTTCATCCTGGTTTTTATCGTGGTGTATCTGTTTTTGCAGGATTTCCGCTCAACACTGATCCCTGCCATAGCTGTTCCCGTAGCGCTTATTGGTACCTTTTTCTTCATGTCTGTCTTTGGATTTTCGATCAACCTGCTGACTTTATTTGCCCTTGTACTCGCCATTGGCATTGTGGTGGATGATGCCATTGTAGTGGTAGAGGCTGTGCATTCCAAGTTGGAGCATCGGAATATGACGCCTAAGAAGGCCACGGTGTCTGCCATGCACGAAATTACCGGCGCCATTATTTCAATTACCCTGGTTATGGCGGCTGTATTTCTGCCGGTTGGTTTTATGAAAGGTTCAGCAGGTGTGTTTTACAGGCAGTTTGCATTTACCCTTGCCATTGCTATCGCCATCTCGGCACTGAATGCGCTAACCCTTAGCCCGGCATTATGTGCTTTGTTATTGAAAGATGTAAATCACGATCATCACGAAAAACCAAAAACCTTTAAACAGCGGTTTTTCTTCGCTTTTAATAAAGGATTTGAGAATGTAACGGGCAGGTATGTTGGAGCTGTAAAGAAAATGATCCAATTCAAATGGGTTAGTTTAACTGGCCTTGTGCTTGTTGTGCTGATTACCGGCTGGCTTATACGCAGAACACCTACAGGTTTTATTCCTTCAGAAGATTTAGGGTTTATTGCCATCTCGGTAAACCTCCCACCGGGATCATCCATGAACAGAACGCAGGCGGTTCTTGATGAAGCCGCTAACAAAGTGAGGGACATGAAAGCAAAATTCGCTTTCAATGAAGTGGCCGGTTTCAACGTGTTAACGAATTCAACCAGCCCATCTTCCGGCGTAGCTTTCTTCAGGATGAAAAAAGATGGCGAGCGTGGGGAAATGAACGATGTTTCGGCAAATATTGCGGAACTGCAAAAGCGCCTTAACACCATAAAAGGCGCGCAGTGCTTCGTATTTTCTTTCCCGACCGTGCCGGGTTTCAGTAATGTGGATGCGCTTGATTTTGTTCTGGAAGATAAGGCCGGCGGCAAGCTGGATAAATTTGGTGGAATTGCGAACCGCTTTATTGCAGAATTAATGAAGCGGAAGGAAATTTCCGTTGCATTTACCACATTTCGTGCCGATTATCCTCAATATGAAATGGTTCTCGATCACGAAAAAATCGAGCAGCTTGGGGTTGATG
>JASLGV010000454.1 GCA_030149995.1 Pedobacter sp. | reverse complement strand
AGGCTAAAATACAGACTTTTATTTTAGTATGCAAATAATCCTACAAAATAATTTATTTTATTCATGAATTTTCCCCAATGAGTACTAAAGGGGATGATCAGGTCTTAATTGAGTTTGGACAAAGGCTTAAGAAACTGCGAGAGGAAAAGGGAATCAGTCTTCGTAAACTTGAACAACTTTCTGAAGTAGACTTTAGTCAGATCCACCGGATTGAAAAAGGAGAAACCAATCCTTCTCTAAAAATTATTCGCGCGCTGGCATTGGCCTTATCCGCCACTTCACAGGATTTATTTGATTTCTGATTTGCGCCCTCTTAAACATTGCTTCGCCACGCACATCTTAGCAAATGCTACAGCATGGCGAGCAAGGAAGTCCAGCCGGTTTGATGACTTGCCCCCAGCCCTTTACCATTATCTCCGTTAAAATATTCATAAAACAAGATATAATCTTTAAAATGTTCATCGTGATTAAATTTAGGTTGCCCACCAAAAACAGCCCTTTCGGCATGATCGTTTTTTAGAAAAATAGCTTTGAGCCGCTTACTTAAATGATCGGCTATTTCCGCAAGAGTGTAATACTGGCCAGAATGGGTTGGATACTCTACTTTAAAATCGTCTGTATAATATTCGTGAAAGTGCCTTAATGCATCGACCAGTAAATAATTAAGCGGAGCCCATACCGGCCCTCTCCAGTTGCTGTTCCCTCCAAACATGCCGGTATCGCTTTCTGCCGGAATATACTTTACAGAATAATCTGTTTGATTGAGCCAGTAGCGAAAGGGGTTCTCTTCATAAACCTTTGATACGGAACGGATACCGTAATCAGATAAAAACTCGGAAGTATCCAGCATGCGGCGCAACAACATTTTCATTCGGTGCCCCCGCAACAGAGAGAAAAGGTGTTTATTATTTCCGCTATTATCTGCCCAATGGCTCACAAGACGTACCAGATCCGGGCGTTGCACCATAAATGCTTCCAAACATTTCTTTAGTTTTGGCAGATCTTTCCAGTCTTCATCACTAAAAACAATAACGGCAAACATTGGAATGAGTCCAACGAGGGTACGTACCCTTAATCGATCCCAGCTGCAATCCGGTTTGCGTAGCAGATCATAATAAAAACCATCGTGTTCATCCCATAGCCCGGTATCTTCATTCCCCATGTTATCAATGGAACCTGCTATAAAAAGAAAATGTTCGGCAAATTTAATGGCCATATTTTCATATACAGGATTATGCAAGGCCAACTCAATACTTATCTGAAGCATATTCAGGGCATACATGGCCATCCAGCTGGTTCCATCTGCCTGTTCCAGAAAACCACCTCCCGGAACCGGTTCACTCCGATTAAATACCCCAATGTTATCCAGGCCTAAGAAACCACCTTCAAAAATATTATTTCCTTCACTATCCTTCTGGTTAACCCACCAGGTAAAATTGAGCATCAGTTTCTGAAATGTTTCTTCCAGAAACTTGATATCCCCTACCCCTTTTACTTTTTTATCGGCCAGGTAAACTTTATAAGTTGCGAGTGCGTGTACCGGTGGATTTGCATCTGTAAAATCCCATTCATATGCCGGTAATTGCCCATTGGGATGGATGTAATTATTGCTGACTAAAATACGCAATTGCTGTTTGGCAAAATCAGGATCTATCGTTGCAAAGGCAATGCAATGGAAAGCCAGATCCCAGGCCGCAAACCAGGGATATTCCCATTTATCAGGCATGGATAAAACATCGTTGGCCATCATATGTGTCCAATGCCGGTTTCGTCCATTTAGCCGTGCTGCCGGTGGCACTGGCTGCCCTGCATCTCCATTGAGCCAGGTGTTTACATCATAATTATAAAATTGCTTGTTCCAGAGCAATCCGGCAAAAGCCTGTTTTTGAAACAGTGCTTCTTCCGCCGAGCTTCCTTCTTTATATTTGGTTTCGTAAAAGGCGTCTGCCTCTGTAAGCTTTTGTGCTATTATCTCGTTAAAACCATCGAAAGGGCGATCTTGCTGTGTATCCGTTAATCGCAACCTGACCGTTATACTTTCCTTTGCCGGTACAACATGTTTAAAACAGATGCCCACTTTCGTTCCTGTTTTACCCGGATTTACGGCTTCATGATCTCCATGTATGATAAAGTCATTAATACCATCTTTTACATAATCGGCCGTATTCTCAGATTGATAGAGCCGTTGGTTATTGCTTTCATTTTCGGTAAAAAGAAAATCGGCTGATTCTTCCGTATAACAATACATATTACCTAAATCTGTGGTATGCAGTAAAAGCTGCCTGGTACCTATACAGGTAATGCTTGGTTTTGGAAAAGCGGCATTCCATTGCCATTGATTTCTGAACCACAACTGCGGAATAAGGGTTAATGCAGCATCTTCATTGCTTCTGTTAAATACTTTATATTCAATTAAAATATCAGAAACATCCTGCTTGGCATAGGTTACAAATACATCAAAATAACGGTCTTCACTAAAAATACCGGTATCTATAATTTCAAACTCTGACTCCAGCCGGGAACGTTTTCTGTTTTCGTCAATCAGTTGCTGATAAGGAAACATCGCCTGCGGATATTTATAGAGCATCTGCATATAACTATGGCTGGGTGTATTGTGCAGGTAATAATAGATTTCCTTTACATCTTCCCCATGGTTTCCCTCTCCATTGTTGAGTCCGAATAGGCGTTCTTTTAAAATGGGATCTTTTCCATTCCACAACGCCAGCGAAACACACAACTGCTGCTTATCATCGCTTATACCCGCTAATCCCTCTTCACCCCACCTGTAGGTCTTGCTTCTTGCCATGTCGTGGCTGGTGGCATTCCATGCGTCGCCATCGACTGTGTAATCTTCTCTTACAGTCCCCCATTGACGTTCTGAAAGGTAGGGTCCCCATTTTAGCCAGTTTTTTTCCCCATTGTACTGACTGTTTATACGGTTTTGTTCTGCGTCTTCCATTATAAGAATTAATGTAGAGAATATTATTCAATATAATATGACCGATTGGATCATCTTTTTGCCATTAAAAACCAAATCATTCCCCAGCGATATAAGATGTTCTAAAAGCCAAACCATTTATGGTTTTAAATGTTTTAGAAAGATAAAACATATCCTGATGAAAACAAGTATTTATAACAAAAGGCCTCATACAACCGGTTTTGATGGACAAGATGAAAAGGCGGCTAAAAAATCGGATGTTCAGCAAGCTTACGAAGCGGGCAATGATACACAAGAAGTAACAAGTTATGGCAAAATGCCCATTGCTGAACAAAATAAATTTGAACACGAGCATCCGGTTACAGCACGCGATGGATATGATAATACGGGTACGCAGGGTGCAGACTCTTTAAGTGATGATACCTATAACAGCCAAAACAGGCAGAATAAAGAAAAAGGGGAAAGTCAAACCGGGAGTAAATCAAACGATTTTAAATAGATTATTAACTTAAATTATTATAACCATGAGCTTATTAAAGTATATTTTAATTGGTACCGCCGCTTTTTATGGCTACAAAAAACTAACCAAAAAAAGAGCGGAAGACGGCCGGTCGCTGGCAGACGATATTAAAGATCAGGTTCCCAAAGTAGTGGATCAGGTGAAAGAATATGGAGAACAAATTAAAAGAGATTTTACACAAACCGTAGATCTTTATTAAAAAGCTTTGAACAAAAAAAGCCCCTTTCAAAAAAATTGAAAGGGGCTTTTCATTTTAAAATCTATCACACTTTGATTTCAACCTCAACACCACTTGGCAATTCAAGTTTCATCAACGCATCAACTGTTTTAGAGTTAGAGCTGTAGATATCCAATAAACGTTTGTAAGCGCATAATTGGAACTGCTCTCTTGCTTTTTTGTTTACGTGTGGTGAACGCAATACCGTAAAGATTTTTTTCTCTGTAGGTAATGGAATTGGACCACTTACAACTGCACCCGTAGGTTTTACAGTTTTTACGATTTTCTCAGCAGATTTGTCTACTAAATTATAATCGTAAGATTTTAATTTAATTCTGATTCTTTGGCTCATTTTTATTTCAATTATGATCCTTGTTAGAGCTATTAATAACAAAGACCGGATTTATTATACTGTATAAAATAAGGAGTAAGTAAGGAATTTAATCCGGTCTTACTCCTCAATTTTTATTAGTCTAAAGATTTAACTTTACCTTTTGATTTTGCAATCACTTCGTCCTGAACGTTTTTAGGCGCTGCTTCGTAGTGATCGAATTCCATGGTAGAAGTTGCACGACCTGAAGTAATGGTACGTAATTGTGTTACATAACCAAACATTTCAGAAAGTGGAACAAGGGCTTTAATTACTTGAGAACCATTACGTGTGTCCATACCTTGCAGCTGACCACGACGACGGTTCAAGTCGCCCATTACATCACCCATGTTTTCTTCAGGTGTTAATACCTCAATTTTCATGATTGGCTCCATCAATGTAGGTTTACATTTAGGTAAAGCCTCACGGAAAGCAGAACGTGCAGCAATCTCGAAAGATAATGCATCTGAATCGACTGCGTGGAATGAACCATCAATTAAACGAACTTTCATATCAGGAAGCGGGAAGCCTGCTAACACACCATTGCTCATAGCAGCAGCAAAACCTTTCTCAACTGAAGGGATAAATTCACGCGGAATTGAACCACCTACAATCTCATTTACAAACTGTAAACCACCTTTTTCGAAATCTTCGTCAATTGGTGAAATAACCACTTGAATATCGGCAAATTTACCACGACCACCTGTTTGTTTTTTATAGGTTTCGCGGTGCTGAGTAGTACCGAAAATAGCTTCTTTATAAGCTACCTGTGGCGCACCCTGGTTAACTTCTACCTTAAACTCGCGTTTTAAACGGTCAATTAAGATATCTAAGTGAAGTTCACCCATACCAGAGATAACAGTCTGACCAGTTTCCTGATCTGTTTCAACTTTGAAAGTTGGATCTTCTTCAGCAAGTTTACCTAAAGCAATACCTAATTTATCAACGTCTGCCTGTGTTTTAGGCTCAATTGCCAAACCGATAACCGGATCAGGGAAAACCATTGATTCTAAAATGATCGGGTTTTTCTCATCGCAAAGGGTATCGCCTGTTTTAATATCCTTGAAACCTACTACTGCACCGATATCACCGGCACCGATATTAGGAATTGGGTTTTGTTTATTTGCGTGCATCTGGAAGATACGAGAAATACGTTCTTTGTTTTCAGAACGTGCATTATACACGTAAGAACCAGCCTCTAAGTTACCTGAATAAACACGGATAAAGCATAAACGACCTACGAAAGGATCGGTTGCAATTTTAAATGCCAATGCAGAGAAAGGCTCTTTAACATCCGGTTTACGAACAATTTCTTCACCTGTATCAGGGTTTGTACCTTTGATACCTTCTTGATCCAGTGGCGAAGGTAATAATTCCATTACCAGGTCAAGCATGGTTTGAACGCCTTTGTTTTTGAAAGAAGAACCACAAACCATCGGTACAATCTTAGCATCTAAGGTTGCTTTACGTAAAGCATCTAAGATTTCGCGTTCTGTAATTGAATCCGGATTGTCAAAGAATTTCTCCATTAACGTCTCATCGTATTCAGCTACAGCTTCCAATAATTTCTCTCTCCACTCGTTCACTTCATCAAGCATATCAGCCGGAATCGGAACTTCAGTGAAAGTCATACCTTTATCGTGCTCATTCCAAACGATACCACGGTTGTTGATTAAATCAACCACTCCTTTAAATGCATCTTCAGAACCGATTGGTAATTGTAAAGGAACTGCATGGCTACCCAGCATATCTCTTACTTGTTTTACAACTTTCAGGAAATCTGCACCTGAGCGGTCCATTTTGTTAACGAAACCAATACGTGGAACCGCATAGTTGTTCGCTAAACGCCAGTTTGTTTCAGACTGAGGCTCTACACCATCAACCGCCGAGAACAAGAATACCAGACCATCTAATACACGTAACGAACGGTTTACCTCTACGGTAAAATCCACGTGTCCAGGTGTATCAATTACGTTTACTTGGTATTTGTTTCCACGATAAGGCCAGAATACAGTTGTAGCAGCAGAGGTGATGGTTATACCACGTTCGGCTTCCTGTACCATCCAGTCCATGGTAGATGCACCTTCGTGAACCTCACCAATTTTATGGTTTACGCCGGCATAATAAAGGATACGCTCAGTCGTAGTCGTTTTACCAGCATCGATGTGGGCAGCGATACCAATATTTCTTGTGTATTTTAAATCTCTTGACATTATCTTTTAATTAAAGAATGATAGAAACATTGATCGACTGCCTGTTGTAAAAACCCCATTCAATCATTCAAATTTCTATCATTCAATCATTTTATTCTTAGAATCTGAAATGTGAGAACGCTTTGTTGGCTTCTGCCATTTTATGCGTATCTTCTTTTTTCTTAACTGCAGCACCCTCACCTTTAGCAGCGGCTACCATTTCACCTGCTAATTTCTCTTTCATGGTTTTTTCTCCACGCTTGCGTGCATATAAAATTAACCATTTCATACCTAAAGCTGTTTTACGCTCTGGTCTAACCTCGGTTGGAACCTGGAAGTTAGCACCACCAACACGACGGCTTTTTACTTCTACTGCAGGCATAATGTTTGTTAAAGCACGTTTAAATACTTCTAAACCATTTTCGCCAGATTTTTTTTCAGCTAATTCAACTGCGTCGTAAAAAATAGAATATGCAATGGATTTCTTTCCATCATACATCATGTTGTTTACAAAACGAGTTACCTGAACATCATTAAATTTTGGATCAGGAAGAATAATTCTCTTTTTTGGTTTTGACTTTCTCATTTCTAATTTCCTCCCTGATTATTTCTTTTTACCCTTAGCTGGTGCGGCTGCTGCCTGACCTGGTTTAGGGCGTTTAGTACCATATTTAGAACGACGTTGGTTACGACCAGCAACACCTGATGTATCCAATGCACCACGAATAATGTGGTAACGTACACCCGGTAAATCCTTAACACGACCACCACGAATCAAAACGATCGAGTGCTCTTGCAAGTTGTGACCTTCACCAGGGATGTATGCATTCACCTCTTTACCGTTCGTTAAACGAACACGGGCTACTTTACGCATGGCTGAGTTTGGTTTTTTAGGGGTAGTGGTATATACACGTGTACATACACCTCTTCGCTGTGGACAGCTGTCCAACGCCGGAGACTTACTCTTGAACTCCAGTGCTACTCTACCTTTTCTAACTAATTGTTGAATGGTTGGCATTGTTGCTTTTTATGTTTCTTTTTTATTTAAAAAATTACCGTTTTTGCAGACACCGCATAGGTATCCCACGAAACGGACTGCAAAAGTAGAACAATTCTTTTTAAAAATCAAGGGGTTAGCCAAAAAAAAATCCGGCCCATCAGGCATGCTTCGATCCTGAAGATTAGAGGCTTGTATCTTTTATCCAAACAAATCATCTATCGCTTTATAAATATGCAGCCATTGCTTATAAAAGGCCTAAAAGGATTTCGATATGTTTAAGCTTAAGCTGTTATCTGATATTTAGACCCATCAAACAGATTATTGGGTACTAAAAGAAACGGGGAAATTTCTACCGTTTTACTTCGATGGTCCTTCCGGTTACAAGGTGAAAAGCATAGATTCTGTATAAACCATCATCATTTATCTCAATACTTTCTACCAAACCTGTTTTACTAAACGTATCTGTTACCAGATCTCCGACTTTTATATCCTGCAGATCTGCAGCCGGTAAATCGTCATTAATTCGAATCATACATAAAACTACAAGAATATTTACAATAAAGATGAAGGCCGCAGCTGATGCGGATTGCACGGAAAAAAGTTAATGATAAAAAGTTTCCACATATAGGTCTTCAACTTTTTTTCGTGCCCAAGATGTTTTTCGCAGAAATTTGAGGCTTGATTTTACACTCGGATTGTTGTTAAAACATTCTATACGGATCAAATTACCAAGTTTATCCCAGTTGTAATGCAACTGTAAATCTGTTACGATTTTCTCGAGCGTAATGCCATGCAAGGGATTGTTTTTTTGTATTTCAGCCATCGGTTGCAAATCTATCTATTTGTTGGCTTAACCAGATACAGCTGTTGCATCTATTTCAATCAGCATCCCTTCAAGTGCCAGGCGCTGAACGGGAATCAACGTATTAACCGGAAATTGCTGATTAGGCCATATCTTATTCGACTCTTCAATCAAAATATGGTGTTTATCCTCATCGTAACCAACTACCAGCGTTGTTAATTTTGCAACATCACTCATTTTTAACCCCTTTGAAGCCAGGGCCGTTTCAATATTCTGAAATACAATAGCTACTTGTGTGCGGAAATCGCTGCTTAAAACACCATCCGTTTTGCTTCCGCCCTGCCCTGCAACAAATACCAGCTTTCCAGGCTCAAAAATAGTAGCAACATGCGAATAGGCATGCGGACGCGGATCATATATCCCTTCAGGATTGCTGATTTCTAAAAATTTATTTCTCATCTCTTAAATTTGATGTAAAAATAGTTTTTATCTACCGCGCAAACGTCAGCTGTTTGACACAAAAAATCCCCGGCCTTTTTGACCGGGGATTTTTGTATCTGAAATATTATTTCGTTTCTCCTGCTGTCCAGGTATTGTTGCTGCTGTTCACATCAGGCAATACTTTATCCGGATCAATTACCACCGATTTAATTTCCTCTGTGGTTGGGTAGTTAATGGTCCAGCTGGTGTTACGCATCCAGATATCTACACCATAGCTGATCCGCTCTTTTTTACCGGATTTGGTTTCAATCTCTACGGTAAGCGGTAATGGCATTTTTTCCAGGTTGCTCACCACAATCTGGTATCCTTCTAAAGCACCATCTTTTCTGATGTCTTTTACACTGGTAATGGCCTGATCCAGTTTCCAGTTATCCAGGAACCAGCTTCTCCAGAACCAGGCTAAATCCTCGCCGGCACCATTTTCCATGGAACGGAAGAAATCAAACGGTGTTGGATGTTTATAAGCCCATTGTTTGATGTACGTTCTGAATGCATAATCAAAACGGTCTTTTCCAAGCACCTGCTCGCGTAAGATTTTCAACCCCATTCCCGGTTTGTAATACAACTGAATACCAATATTATTTTCTTTCATGGCATCTGGCATCAGCATTATATATTCAGCCCTGTCCTGGAACATCATTTTACCTGATTCCTGTACGCTTCTTTGTCTTTTAGGCTGATATTCGCCATTGTTAAAGGCTTCTGTAGAAATTCCGTTGATAAATGTATTGAAGCCTTCGTCCATCCAGCCATATTTACGTTCATTAGAACCTACAATCATCGGGAACCAGGTATGGCCAAATTCATGGTCAATTACCCCCCATACGCTTGCTCCTTTGGCTTTCCAGCTACAAAAAAC
>JASLGV010000327.1 GCA_030149995.1 Pedobacter sp. | reverse complement strand
ACCACCTGCTCTACCCGGTTTAGAAAATCCTTATCAATGGTATAAGGCGCTTCGGTGCTGGTATGTCTTTCCCAGGTAACCGGAATCCGTACGGCCGTAAATCCGGCATCCTTATAATCATCAAAATAATAAGGCCGAATGGAAGGTTGGCCCCAACTGTTTTCGCCAGCAGGTGCATCTAAGGTATTGCCAATATTGATCCCCTTTTGCAAATGGCTTATGGCTTGTTGTGGTGTAATCTGAGCGTTGGATTTCCCGAGCTGAAAGCAGGCGGCGAGCACCAGGAGAAACCGCATAAATAATTGTTTCATTTTAAATATTAGGTTTGGTATTAAAGTTTAGCTGCCAAAGAATACGTCTCTTTAAGGCATCAGGTAAAACTACCGGATTATTATTTTTCAGCATAAAAAACAGGTACGTCAAATATACTTCAACCGTTATTCAAAATTGACTATCAGCAAAATAAGAAAACAAACCTGTTCCAGAAACCGGGAAGTTCAATTGAAAAATCAACCGCCTTATGTAACGTTATTCTGAAGTTTTTGGTTCCTTGTTAATCGCTTCGGTATTGAAACGGATTAAGAAATCGGCCAGATTGGTTTCTCCGGAAATACCGAGCTTTTTGCGCAGGCGAAACCTACCTGTCTCCACCCCCCGAACGGAAAGGTTCATGAGCTGGGCAATTTCCTTGGTCGAAATATTCAGCTTAAGATAGGCAGATAATTTAAGCTCACTGGCAGTAATTTCGGGGTACCGCTTTTTTAAACGCTGAATAAAATTGTTGTGAACGGCATCAAAATGGGTGGCAAAACGTTCCCATTCCTGGCGATGCTCAATTTCGTTATCGATGGTTTTAATAATTTTATGGAAGTCCTTTCCCGATATTTCGTCGTTACTTATGGTTTTGTACTTTTCTAAATCGCTTTTCAGCTTTGACATCACTTCTATTTTTCGAACCAGGTTCATAGCAGAAGAGGCCAGTTCCTGGTTTTTATGATCCAGTTCTGCCTGCAACTTTTCGTTGGTCAGCTGGATAATCTCTTGCTGTTTTTCCTGCACTTCCATGCGATGCTCTACTTCGAGCAACCGCTGTTCTTCGTCATGTTTTCGCTGCTGTTTTTTAAGTTTTTCCTGCTGGGTGATCTGGTGTTTTCTTTGCTGATACTTAAAAAGCAGGAATAGTAATCCAGCTAAACCAAATACATACACGGTTCTTGCCATCCAGGTTTGATACCAGGCTGGTAAAATCACAAAAGCATACGCGGCTGGTCTGGAAGTCTCTTGTTTAGAGAAACGGCTCTTTACATAAAACACATAAGAACCCGGAAGCAAGTTCCCATATTCTTTAGCCGTTTTTGTATTCCATGAAGACCATTCCTTATCAAATCCTTTTAAGAAATAACTGTATTCAAGATTGGCAGGATACAGGTATTCGGCTGCCCCAAAGTTCAGGGTAATTTCTTTGCTTCGATAATCAAAATCAGGTGTTTTAACGGTTGATCCAAAGCCACCATACACCAGCGAATCGGTTCCATTAACGCGGGTTCTTACACTGTGAATCAGAACTTCTGGATGGATTTTCTGCTTACCGTAAGCCTGTAAATTCAAATGATAAAAACCCTTTTCAGCACCAATAATTACATTGTTGCTGTCAATTACATTGATATCTTCGTAGTTTGATATATATTTATTTTCCAGCTCAATTAAATAATCGATTTTTGAATAGGCACTGGCTTTACCTGCCACACCGATTTTCTTATTTCCTGTAAACCATATATTCCCGTACCGGTCTTCATACAAATAATCAATCTTTTGTTTACCAAATACCCCAGCCAGGAAAGAAGATTTTACAAAATCTTTTTGCTTATCCTCGTACTCAAAAATACCCTTATCACTAACCAGTACCAGCTTGTCTTTTATTCTAAAAATTTTATTGTGGTTGCTGCTTAATATCTTTTTCTTGTCTTCATATTGTTTTACAAGAATCTGCCTGTTATGTAAGGAAATTTTAAACAAGCCTCTGTATGGATGTGCTACCCAAATGTTTTCCCCTTGCTGAACTAAAAATCTTGCCGATTCAAATATCTTGCCGGCATCTGTTCTGATAAGACCACTGTTGTATTTAAATGCAGTCAGCCCGTTATAAGTGCCGCCTATTATATAATCGTTACTGAATGGTAAAAAGCACCAGTACCCCACACCTTTATTAAATGGAATAGCTGTATTTCCGTCAATCCGGAATGCCCCTTCCGAATGGGCCAACAGCAACTGATTGTAAACCGTCGATAATTTCCAGGTTTGCCCTTCTGCGTTTTTCACCAGGTTAAAGCGGCCTTTTACCTGCGTTAAATCTCCTCTATTGCCTATTGCCAGGTAATACAAGCCTGTTGTGGTGCCCAGATACAGGGTTTTGTTAAACACAGCAGATGTAAAACCCGCATTGTGGCTTTCTCTTTCGGGATAAATATGTTTAATGGCATTGCCATAACCTATAACATCAATGCCATTGTCTAATCCGGCCCAGATATTCTGGTCTTTATCTTCTTTCAGGCTCAGGATGTTTTCACTTTGCAGGCCATCACTTTTTCTGATTCGTTGTTGCAGGTTTCCATTTTCATCTAATATATAGATGCCGCCTTTAAAGGTGCCAAATGCTACATCACCATGCGCCAGCCTAATCATACATGAAATGCCATACAATTTCATTTCGGCCGCCAAAGGGCTAAAAAAGGGTCTTAACTGGTTGTTCTCAAGAATAAACAAATCGTTGTTTAAGGTGGAAATCAAAAGAGATTCACCTGTCAGCCCAACAACCGACCGGACTTCTTTCAACATGCTTTTTGGCAAAATGGTCTTCCAGGATTGGTTGTGAAAGCCGGCCAGTCCACTTCCCGAATTATAGGTAAA
>JASLGV010000321.1 GCA_030149995.1 Pedobacter sp. | reverse complement strand
GTACCCGAAGATCATATTGTGGGTAAAGCACTCTTTATCTGGATGAGCTGGGATAGTGATGCTTCGTTCTTTAGTAAGATACGCTGGAGCCGCTTACTTAGAGGAATCCATTAAACAAGATGTTTATAAATAGAAAAACCTGTAGCAATGCAGGTTTTTTTTATGTCTGAATTTTAAGATGAACATCGCGTTTCGGCTGTGCAGGAAAACAGCTTGTTAAGCTTCTGCAAAGTTTAATGTGTTTTATATGTTTATTGAAGCTTTAATTAGCTTAGCGGTGCAATTCCGAGCTTTTGGGCCAGTTCATTCAGGTCGTTCACAACCACATCGATAATCGGAATGCCATCTTGTTTACGTTGCTGCTCGAAATCATATTCTGGTTCGCCAGGTATAACTACTTTCTTTTTCGGATCGATGGTTTCTGCATTTTTAAAACGTGTGATCCAGTTATCAAGATGCGCTTTAAAGTCGGCCGCTGGACGGAAACCATCTACACGCATGGCGCCTAAAAAGTGTCCGAGACCTTCACCCACAGGATTTGCAGAAGGTTCGAGGAATGCAACAAAAGGAGGTACCCAGGGGCCGTAATTTGCGCCCGAAAGTACGGCCGATAAAATATCAACGGTTGCACTTAGCCCATATCCTTTGTGGCTTCCATGGTCTTTATCGCTGCCCAAAGGCAATAAGGAACCACCGTTTTTTAACTCGTTGGGGTTAATGGAGCCGTTTCCTGCTTTATCCTGTACCCAACCATCCGGCACATTTTTATTTGCACGTTGTGCGATTTCTAATTTTCCGTTTGCGGCTGCTGCTGTAGCCATATCTACCACCAATGGCGGATATTTGCCTGCCGGAAAAGCATAACACATGGGGTTGGTACCCAATAAGCGTTCGTTTGCATAGGTTGGTGCTACTAAAGGACTGGCATTGGTCATGCTGATCCCAATCATCTCTTTTTCTACAGCCAGCAGGGCGTGGTAACCTGCAATACCAAAATGATTGGAGTTTTTAACCGATACCCATCCACTGCCATATTTTTCAGCTTTTTCGATGGCCACCTGCATGGCAAAAGGAGCCACCACCAAACCGAGTCCGGCATCGCCGTCTATGGTTGCCGTTGTGGGCGTTTCGTGTACAATCTTAATATCAGGTACCGGATTAATTCTTTTCTTTTCCCAGAGGCGTACATAACCGCTTAAACGGGCTACTCCGTGAGAGTCTATACCCCGTAAATCTGAACGGATCAACACATCTGTTGCCAGGTATGCATGTGTATCCGAACAACCTATTTTTTTAAAAACGGTGTATGTAAAGTTTCTAAGTTTCTCTTCGGTAAAGGTTATAAAATTCATTTTCGGATTGTCGGAAAATAAGGTTAAAACAACATATTTATGGAAGCAACAGGGTAAACTCGCCACCCAATGGTTCGAAATTTTCGATCAGCGAAGAGAGGAAATCTTCTCCGTAATTAACGTACATAGGGGCAATGTTCAGAATCCGCTCTTGCAAGGTTCCATTCGGGAACAATCTTTTCTTAACATTGTCTATCTGCAGCAAAGCCGTTTCGTGTTTCCGCTTTTCGGCTCTGAACAGTTTTTTTTCCAGGTTGGCCAGTAAGTGATTAACCTTTTGTTTGGCGGTATCTGTTGAAACGGAAAGCGTTTTGTCTATTTTAAAAGCGTTTAATTTAATCTGCTCAAAAATGCTGTTTATAGACCTGGTTTCATCCGCCAGGCTTAACTGCAGGGTTGAGTTTTTTCTGATCCAGCTGTTTTTTAGGGTTTCGGCCGGTAAGAAAATGTCTTCCAGTTCAAAACCTAAATTGTAAATATTCTGTGCGCTTCTTTTATCAATAAGCAAGGCAGAGTTTCTAAGCAGTAAAACCGGAAAATCGACTTTGTAAAAATCAAAGTTTGCCTTAAGCTGCATCCAGTAAGCCACTTCGGCGCCTCCACCTATATAAGCAATATTGGGCAAAATTACTTCCTGGTACATCGGACGCATCACCACATTGGGGCTAAACCGTTCGGGGTGGTTGTTTATTTCTGCTTTCAGCTCCGTTTCAGTAAAACGGATATCGGTATGGTTCACGATGTAAGCATCATCCTGAAAAATGATCCGTTCGCGTAGCTGGTCCTTTAAATAAAAGAAATTAATGTCGCGGCCGTTTACCTGGTTTTTATACCCCGAATCTTCGAGTTTTGAAGAACTTTCTTCGATATTTTTAGCACTGTGTCGCTCAATAATATCTGCTTGTATAATATCTGCAAATTGACTTTTTAACGTTGGGTCGTCGGCGTTTACAATAACCAGTCCGTATTTTTCAAAAAGACTGTTAACCATAAACCTGGTGGCATCGGCCAGGTTATCGTGCTGCAGATAGGCCTGCTCTACCAGTTTGGCAATTCTTTTTCCGTTTTTTGAAATTCCCAGGTAACCTTTATAAGCCATTACGGCCGCTGCAACAGTTTGCGTGCTGAGCCGGCCGGTAGCACCATTGGTTTGCTGAATCCAGCTGATGTCTTTT
>JASLGV010000290.1 GCA_030149995.1 Pedobacter sp. | reverse complement strand
GAGAGGTTGTCTATAACCTGGTTGGGCATCAGTCTAAAAAGCAATTTAATGCACAACCACTCGCTTCTTTTCTGCAAACAGAACAGCAGGTGAACAGTATATTGGGAACCCTGAGTGGTGAGCTCGTGGAGGAATTTTATTTGCAAATAGAAAATGAATTGCCTGAGCGCAATTTACACATATATGCAAGCCCGGTTCTGATTGAGGAATCCATTGCTTTAAATCTACCATCAGGTTCAAATGAACTTTTTGGTTATAGCAGTTGGTACCCGGGAATGAAAAGTTCAGAGAATGACGAGTTCTGTTCTTTTTTTGAACAGGAAACCAGTCGATTGCCAGACGGTTTTGCTGTATTGGGTTGGGATACAGGCGCCATTTTAGAGGCGTTGCACTTGTGCGCAGATGGCGGACCCATCCCTGTAGAAAAAATTAACCAGACAGATGCACTTCAAAAGATTAGAGGTGCTAAAGGAGACATGTATTTACATCCTTACTCAAGGCAGTTTATTACACCGGTTCACTATATCAGTAAAAAAGAAATTGGGGTAGAGCTAATCGAAACAGTGCGTGCAGAGGAGGTAGAGAAAGCTTTACAAGAATTAATTGAATATAAAATAGAGGGTATTTCTTCTGGGTGGTTAAATACCTACCTCTGTTCTTAAATAAAAAGTATGATTAAATTTTTACTAAAATAAAATGCTCTATGAAAATATTTTCTGGTAAATGGCTACTCGCATTTTTAATCTCTTTTGGCCTGATGTGTGCAGTACGGTTTTCTGCATCTGCACAATGTGCCTTAGGAGCCGGAGATTTGGTATTTACGGGGTATAATATGCTGAATGAGAAACTGGACGGTACACCGATTGATAATTCTTTTTCTATCCTGTTTTTAAAGCCTGTACAATCCGGGCAGGTTATTTATTTTACGGATTTGGGCTGGACAGATGCCGGCGCTTTTCAGGCGGCAGACAGAGCACCCAGCGATGCCATTATTAAATGGACAGCAGATGTGAGTTATCCGGCAGGAACAGAGATTATTATTACCTGTAAATATAACCTTACCGCAAAAAATGCTTCAACAGGTGTTGTAACGGGAACGGTGGTGGTGGAGCGTGATTCTTATAATACGGCCGTATTAGGCGTTTCACCAGCAGAGCATATGAGTTTAGGCGAAATAGCCGGGGACCAGTTGTTTGCTTTTACAAACAGCGTGGCTGCACCAACTTTTCTGGCTGGTATGAGTATTAACAGGGATCCTTCGCTTCCATCGGGATGGGATTCTTCACTCGGAGCATCTGATTTTGCTTCAGAAAAATCAGTTTTACCCAGCGCCTTAAATGGGCCAAACAGGCAAAATATGGTTATCAGGTATGCAGATCCATCTGATGCTTCGTTTCCAGCAGCACCAACTGCCCGTTATAAGAAAACAAATGGCTTAACATCGGGTGCTTTTATTGATCTGCTTACCGCGATTAACAATCCTCAAAAATGGGAGATCAGAAGTGATTGGGATGCTTTTGTTCCCTTCATTACAAATGAAACCTATAGCCTTAATTTACCGTTTATAATCGTCTCCGCACAACCGGTAGATCGTTTAAATCTTTGCCCAGGATCGGCTACTACTTTAAGTGTAACCGCTTCAAATGTTTGTAGCTATCAGTGGCAGGTGAGTACAGATAATGGAAACACCTTTAACAATATTGCCATTACAGGCGTGTACAGCGGAGCGCAGTCGGCCATTTTAAACATCAGCAGCGCAAGTGGTTTAGCAAATAACCGGTACCGCGTAATCATGTATGGAAATAACCAGGTTACCTCATCAGTGGTTAAAATTAGCCTTTTAGACCCGGTTCTCACATTTAGAACTGATTTGCCGGCAGCTGGTAAATTAAATCAATCTTATAGCTTTACTACAGGCATAACATCAGGTGGGAGCGGAATTTACAAGTATACCATTCAGGCAGGTTCCTTGCCTCCTGGTTTAAGTTTAAATGTACTTACAGGTGCCATTGTAGGAACACCTACAAGTACAGGATCTTTTAACTTTACGGTTATTGCTTATGATAATTGTACCACGCCAAATTCGGCATCTCAAAGCTATACAATTGTAATTGATAAAGGGGATCAGACACTTACTTTAGCAGATGCAAATAAGACCTATGGAGATGCCAGCTTTAGCCTGGCAACAAACTCTTCGGCAGGATTGACGGTAAGCTACTCTTCTTCGAATACGGCTGTGGCTTCCATCTCTGAAAATAACGTAACCATTACAGGTGCCGGCACAGCAACAATTACCGCTACCCAAACCGGTAACACCTCTTATAACGAGGTACAAGGGACTTTAACCTTAACGGTTGCCAAAAAAGACATTACCCTATCTTTAAATGCAACTCCGGCAATTACAAAAGTGTACGATGCAAATACAATGGCAACTTTAGGTTTGGCCAATTATACACTTAATGGTGTCGTTCCTGGTGATGTAATTAGTGTTGCCGGGAAAGCAACTTATGATGATGTAAATGCGGGAACTTCAAAAGACATTACTGTTAATACGTTTGTATTGAGTGGAACAAAAAAAGACAGTTATAATTTGACCACTACATCAGCAACCGTTAAAGGTTCCATTACCACTAAAGCAATTACGTTGACTTTATATCCACTTCCGGTAATAACAAAAGTCTATGATAATACAACTGTTGCAACTGTGGCAAGGGGTAACTATATACTAAACGGGCTTGTTGGGGATGATATTGTAACGGTTTCCGGAACGGCAACTTATTCTGATAAAAATGCAGGAACAGGTAAAACAGTTTCCGTTAATAACTTTATATTATCCGGTGCACAAAAAGATAATTATACATTAAGTACTGTTTCCGGTTCGTTTGGCAATGGTGTTATTACGGCAAAACCAATTAGTGTAAACCTGAATGCCACTCCGCTGGTAACGAAAGTATACGATGGAAGTACAAATGCCACTTTAGCCGCTGCTAATTATACCTTATCAGGTATACTTGGTACCGATGTGGTAAGCGTTTC
>JASLGV010000237.1 GCA_030149995.1 Pedobacter sp. | reverse complement strand
CTTTTATTTTGCTCGGCGATGTGTACAGGATGCAAAAAAAATACATAGAGGCCAAAAACAGCTATTTGCAGGCGATGGGCATTGATCAGCAGGTTCTGCCTGAAGTGGTGTTTAACCTTGCTCAAATGGAATTTGCCACTGCCGATTATTTAAAGGCAAAACAGCATTTCCAAACGTTTACGACCCTTGATAAAACCTCCGAACGTTACAAAAAAGCACAGAAATATCTTTTGGATTGCGACTTTGCTATTGAAGCCATTAAAAAACCAGTACAATATATACCTGTTAATCTTGGTGCAGGTGTAAATACAACGGATGCCGAATACTTTCCGGCTTTAACGGCAGATGGCCAGACGCTAATTTTCACCAGGCAAATCAACGGAAATGAAGATTTCTGGACATCCAGCCTAAAAAATAAACAATGGCAAACAGCCGTACCGTTATCCGGAAAAATCAATACAGGTCAGTATAATGAAGGGGCACTTACCATATCGCCCGATGCAAGATATCTGTTTTTCACGGGCTGTAACCGTCCTGATGGACTTGGCCGCTGCGATATATACACATCCAGGCGCGAAGGAAATGACTGGTCGGCTCCCATTAATCTGGGTAGCCCCGTAAACTCAGAATACTGGGAATCTCAACCGTCTTTAAGTCCCGACGGACGTACCTTATACTTTGTAAGTAACAGACCCGGTGGATATGGTGGCTACGATATATGGAAGTGTACCATTAGCGATGAGGGTCAATGGGGACCAGTCGTAAACCTGGGGCCTGAGATCAATACTGCCGGTAATGAGTTTACTCCATTTTTACATGCAGACGGAAAAACGTTATATTTTTCTTCAGATGGATGGCCTGGATTTGGTAACCAGGATGTCTATTACAGCCGGATGGATGACAATGGAGCCTGGCAAAAACCAGTTAACATGGGGTATCCAATCAATACTTTTGAAGATGAAAACGGCCTCATTATTAGTGCTGATGGCCATACTGGTTTCTTTTCCTCGAACCTTACCGGTGGATATGGCAAACAGGATATCTATCGTTTTGAAATGCCCGAACAAGCCAAACCGTTAAAAGTTACGTATGTGAAAGGTATTGTTCAAGATAAGGACAGTCAAAAACCCATCGAAAGTAATGTTCAAGTTGTAGATCTGAAAACCAATAAACCTGTTTTCAATGACTTTACCGATGAAAAGACAGGCGATTTTTTAGCCGTTATGCCAAGCGGCAGCAACTACCTGTTTAATGTAAGCGCAGCGGGGTACTTGTTTTACTCTGAAAATTTCGAAATACCAGAAGGAACTTTTCTGGAGCCCTATCAAATTGCCGTAAACCTGGAAAAAATTAAACTGGGCGCAAATGTGTCGCTGCGCAACATTTTCTTTAACACCAATAAATCCGAGCTCCTGCCTGCCTCTTTAAAAGAACTTGAGCTGCTGATCGATTTTCTTCAGGAAAACGAACAGGTAAACATAGAAATTCAGGGGCACACGGATAATGTGGGTGATGATCTGCTAAATGAAAAACTATCTGCTGAAAGGGCACGTGCCGTTTTTCAATATTTAATAAACCAACATATTGATTCCAAACGCCTTGTTTTTAAGGGCTTTGGATCTAAAAAACCAGTCGCGAGCAACACAACAGAGGCTGGTCGAAAACAAAACAGACGAACCTCCTTTGTGATTACCAAAATTTAAAACTTATCTCGGTAATTTGTCAGGCCTTCTCATTTTGTATTGAGTAGCTGTTACCGACTCTAAGAATGCAACCAATGCATCAATTTCGGTTTTCGTTAAGTTCAGCTTTTTCATTAAAGGATCTGTAACCGGATACATCGGATCGGCTGCTTTTTGTGCCGGTGTAGGCGAATTCATTTGCATACCGCTGTTGTACATGTTTAGTAGACCGGTAATGTTATCAAACATACCATTATGCATCCATGGACTGGTATTCATCACATCTCTTAACGAAGGGGTACGGAATTTACCTACATCATCCGGATTTTTAGTAACATGATAACGACCAAGATCTTCAAACTTACGTTTGTAATACGTTAGTCCGATGTTGTGAAAACCCTCATCCGTTAAATATTGTCCGTTGTGGCAGTTCATACACCTTGCCTTGGTTCTGAACAGGTGCATACCATAAATCTCCTTATCGCTCATCAACTTATGCTCTCCGTTCAAAAACCGGTCGAAACGGCTTTGTCTGCTCACAATCGTATTCTGAAATCCAGCCAATGAACTCATAATCTGATCGGTTGTTATTTTATCAGAACCATAAGCTTTTTTAAAAAGCTCCCGGTATGCTTGTATTTTACGTAGTTTTTTTGGCAGGTCTTTCACCTTCATAGCCATTTCGTTGTGTGCTTCAATAGGTCCTACGGCTTGTTCTTCAAGCGATTTGGCCCGGCCATCCCAGAAAAATGTTTTTCTGGCCGCCACATTTAACAAGGAAATTGAATTTCTGGTTCCACTTAAATGATCGTTTCCAACCGGCACAGCCGATTTATCTGCCCAGGAAGTTTGCGGATTATGACAAGAACTACAAGAAATCTGGTTTGAACCGGAAAGGATCGGATCGAAAAAAAGCAAGCGTCCCAATACAATATCAGGTTCTTCCATTTTTTCAAAATAACTGGTATCTATTTTGGGTAAAGCTTTAAAT
>JASLGV010000163.1 GCA_030149995.1 Pedobacter sp. | reverse complement strand
GCAATACCGATTATATAAACCTGCAGAAATTCATCGAAAAATATAAAAACGGCAGTTTGATTACTGGTATCGAGACTATTAAAATATATCCTGATAAAAAAACAGAATCGGCTAAATACGATGCACAGGGCAAACAATACTGGGATAATTTTAATTCTGCCATGCAGATTGAAAACTCTGCAAATGTTCAGTTCTATCACAAATCTAAACTGGTACCCGGTGCAGAGAAAATGCCTTTTCCAAAAATCTTTTCATTTATGGATGTGGTATTTGCGCAGCTGGGGGGCAGCGTAAGCAGCTGGGGCTGGCAAGATGAACCAGGTGTTTTCTATGCGCAAAGCGGAATTGGTGCCGCACCAGTTATTTGTTACGAAAGCTTATGGGGCGATTGGATTGGTAAGTCGGTTAAAAATGGCGCCCAGTTTATTGCCATCATCACCAACGATGGCTGGTGGGGCAATACCTCAGGAAAAGATCAGCATGAAATGTATGCCAGCCTGCGGGCCATAGAAACACGCCGGGATGTTGCACGCTCGGCCAATACAGGTATCTCATGTTTTATAAACCAACGCGGCGATGTTGTAAAAAGAACAGCCTGGTGGACCAGAACAGCCATTAAAAACGATATTAACCTGAATGACGAAATTACTTTTTATGTAAAAAGTGGCGATGTCATTGCCAAATTACTTTCATTTACAGCCGTTCTGCTGGCCTTGATTATTCCATACAGAAAGTGGATTAAAAAACCTGTTAAACAATAACCCAGCCACCCAATATGCAGATCAAAAATTTAAGATGGTCTTTTTTAATCCTCCTCATCGCTTTAAATATCGGTGCAGATCAGTACAGCAAAAATTTCGTACGTCAGCATATTGAATATGGCGAACAAATCCCGGTGATAAAAGGCTTTTTTGTATTAACGAAAGTAGAAAATACCGGTGCTTTCCTGAGCCTGGGCGATGGCATGCACGATTTTCTCAGAATAGCTTTTTTAAATGTATTGCCCGGTATTATTCTTCTGCTCGGTTGTTACTACATCTTTAGCCGGCCAAATCTGCGTATCAGCAGTCAGCTGGCACTTTGCTTTTTAATTGGCGGCGGCCTGGGTAACCTTTACGACCGGATTTTACATGGATCGGTTACCGATTTTATGCATATGGATTTTAACCTTTTCCAGACCGGCATTTTTAACATTGCCGATATTTCCATTATGATTGGGATCGGGATATTGCTTATTCAATCATTCAGGAAAAATACAGTTCTTAATTAAAACATTCTATAACAAACATTTTTTTTATTGAAAAACTAAAAGCAATTTTTACTTTTGATAAAATGCTCTACAAAAATCTTATTACGCTCATCTTTGGTCTATCCTGTTCTTGTTTTTTATATGCTAAAAGCCTTCCTGCCGATAGTATAATAAAAATATCATCATCCAAAAATTATTATACGTTTACGAAAGACAAACAAAACGGAAATATTTTAGTCAAAGAACAACTCCAAACCATTTATAAAAATAGTGCCCCAGCCACTTTGCCGCTGTTTGCATTTTATAATGGAAATTCCAAAATCAACTCTTTTACCTGCAGATTAAATGGCAAATCTGTTAAAGATTTTAAACCCATAGATTCTTATTATCAGGTAAAAGATATTTTTTACATGGATTTACGCGTTAATTTTTTTCCCGTAACCTTACCGCCAAATGGCACAACAGAAGTAATGATTGAAAAAACAACAAGCAATCCTTTATACTTCACAAATATTTTTTTCACGGATCAATACGAAACGTTAGAAAAAGAAATTATTTTAAAGATCCCAAGACAATTATCTATAAGTTTTAAAGAACTAAATTTTGAAGGTAATAATATTGCTAAAACCATCGATTATAAAGAAAATGAAGATGCAGATATTATTACTTATAAAATAACCAACTTAAAAGCACAAGCTTCAGAGCCTTATAGTCCGGGTAATACCTATATCTATCCGCACTTATTGTTTCTTTCCAGGAACCAAAACACTTCCAATCCAGGCTCCTACTTCAATTCAACACAAGATCAATATAACTGGTATCGTGAACTTATTACAGATTTAAACCAGGAGCAAGATCCCATTATTGTACAGCAAGCGCAAAGCATCACAAAAGATCTGAATAACGATATAGATAAAATAAAGTCTGTTTATTACTGGATACAGGAAAACGTAAGATACATTGCTTTTGAAGATGGGATGGCAGGCTTTAAACCAGACAAGGCTACAGAGGTATTGCGAAAAAAATATGGTGACTGTAAGGGCATGGCCAATTTGGCAAAGAACTTAATTAAAGCATTAGGCATAGACGCCCGGTTGTGCTGGTTAGGTACAAATCACATTGCATACGATTATTCAACACCTTCTTTAGCGGTAGATAATCACATGATTTGTACAGTTAAACTTCAGGATAAATTTTATTTCTTAGATGCTACAGAAACTTACTTAGGTTTTAATGAATATGCCGAAAGAATACAGGGGCGGCAGATCTTAGTAGAAGATGGGAAAAATTTTATTTTAACCCATGTACCTACAACGACTACAGAAGCAAATCTCAGCTACGTAAGTAAAAGACTTAATATAAGTGGTAAAGATCTTAACGGACATCGACCGCGTCGCGCGCGCGACCGCGCTGATCGCCGACGTGCGCGCGCTGTGGGCGGGCTGGATGCACGGGCTCGACGTCGTGCAGCCGGCCGAGGGCGACGAGCCCGCGCGCAGCTTCTTCGACCGCATCCAGGACGACACGCTGCGGGCCTCGTGGAAGACGCAGGTGCTGGCGCCGCTGCAACAGCTGTTCGCGGGCGCGGAGTTCGCGCCGGTGATCGAGGAGTGCCGCCGCATCCACAAGGAAGTGCTGCGCGGACGCACC
>JASLGV010000135.1 GCA_030149995.1 Pedobacter sp. | reverse complement strand
GGTAGACAATCATTTTTATGCCGGCAAACTGTTTAAAGATGCCCATACCTCCTATTTGGTAATCATCTCTGCAAATGATCCTTTTGGTTTCCGTGAATTAAAGGATTTACAGAAAATCCTCATCATCGGTTTCTTCCTTTCGGTACTCTTATCCTTTATTGTGGGCTGGAAGTTCTCCAACTACATGCTTATGCCACTGCGCAACATGATTAAGAGTGTTAAAAAAATCAAAGCAGAAAATCTGCATTTAAGGCTGGATATTAAAAATGGCAGCGATGAAATGTCGCAACTGGCTCAAACGTTCAACAACATGCTTAACCGGCTGGAAACGGCTTTTGAAACGCAAAACAATTTCATCAGCAATGCTTCTCACGAATTAAGAACCCCTTTAACCATCATCAGCGGAGAAGTAGAACTGGCCATGAAGGCCAAAGATGAACCCGAAAAACAACACCTGGCTCTCTGGAAGATTAAAAATGAATCCGACCGGCTGGAACATATCTTAACCAGCTTACTGGGACTCGCTCAATCGGGTTTTAACGGAAAAAACCAACCAAGGGAAGAAATACGGATTGATGAGTTGCTCTGGGAAATTAAAGATTCAGTTAACCAGGTACATCCCGACAGCCGGATTGAGATTGATTTAAGTATGCTGCCCGAGGATGAAGAGCTGCTTACCTTAAAAGCCAATAAAAATTTAATAAAGCTGGCCATTACAAATATTGTGAGCAATGCCTGTAAATACTCAAACAACAAACCGGTAAGTGTTCGGCTGGAAAGTAAGAACACCGTACTTTCCATTGCGGTAACAGACCAGGGTATTGGAATACCTCAAACAGATATTCAGCATATTTTCGAACCCTTTTACCGGGCCTCCAATACCAATGAGTTTAAAGGATACGGCGTTGGCTTGCCTCTATCGCTAAACATTATACGCCTGCACAGAGGTAGCATTGGCATTAAATCTAAGGAAGGTACCGGAACAGAAATTAAGGTCCTGCTCCCTACCAATATCTAACTGTTTCCTCATAATTGAATACGCTGATTAAATACATTGTCTGGCTAAAATTCTAATCTCATTTTAATACGGTTCTTATTTCGCTGCAATAAGACTGCCCTAAACTTGTATAAAGAAGTTCATCAACAATTTAAACAAGAAAAGCTATGAAAACCGTATTAGTACCAACAGATTTTAAAGTAGAAAGCATCAAAATGATCGATGCACTTGTACAGGATCAGAAAAATGAGCAGTTAAATATTGTTTTTTTGCATGCCTTTAAACTTTCTGATTCAATTACAGACATGCTGATGTTAAGTCGTCGCAGCCGTGATTATGAACATGTAAGCAACGAATTCCTTCAAACCTTAAACGAATACAAAGCGCGCTATGCCCGGCAAATAAATTACATTGGTATCGAATATTTTTATGGAAGTACGGTTGCCGCCTTTAAAAATTTTATTGAAGCGCTTGAAGTAGATTCGGTGGCTTATTTAAAAGATTACAATTTCAGTCCGATTAATAAATACAGCATAGATCCTAAGTATTTGACTGAACGTTCCGGATGCGAAGTACTGATGCTGAATGCAGTTACTGTACACGAACCAGAACACCTGATGGAAACCAAAATCCACGAAACGCAACTCGAAATATTGAGTATTTAACCCTTTACAAAATTAGATATCATGCTGTTACGAAATAACATTCCACTTTCTTATATTTTTGGAAAAATTAAAAAAGAATTACTCTTTGTAATTGCCTACTCCATTGGCATTGTGGTTCTGTATCAAAACTTACATGTTACACGCTTATCCATTCCGGTGGCGGTACCAGCCTTATTGGGTACCATCATTTCCCTCCTACTGGCTTTTCGCTCCAACCAGGCGTACGACCGGTGGTGGGAAGCCCGGATTTTATGGGGCGCCATTGTAAATGACAGCCGCAGCTTATCTCGTCAGATCTTATCATTCGTTGAAAATCCGTACGAACTGGAAGAGGTAAATGAGTTTAAAGAACGATTTATTAAGAGGCAGATTGCCTGGTGTTATGCGCTCAGCCATTCTCTGCGCGGATTTAATGCACATAAAGAAATTGAACGTTACCTCAGTCCTGAAGAAATGCAGTTTATTAAAAAACGCAGGAATGTAACCGTTTCAATTTTAGAATTACATGCAATGGATTTAAAACGGGCTTTGAACCAGGGATGGATCAATAAATACCAGCAAATAGAAATAGACAAAACCCTTTGTGCTTTATGTAACCACATGGGCGGTTCGGAGCGGATTAAAAATACTGTTTTTCCGGTTACCTACAGTAAATACATCAACATGTCTATTCATTTGTTTATTATTTTGCTGCCTTTTGGTTTAATTGAATATTTCGGATACATGGAAGTACCCTTGGTAGTGGCCATTGCGGCCTTCTTTTTACTGGTCGAAAAAATGGCCGTTCACCTGCAGGATCCATTTGAAAACAAACCAACCGATACGCCAACGACCACCATTTGCAGAAACATAGAACGTGATCTTTGCCAGATGCTGGATGATAATAAATTGTATGAGGATAAACCTCAAACAGAACTGGCACCCGTTGGCTCTTACTACATTCTGTAAATCCGCCATCATAAGCAAGCCGCTCCGTAAAATACGGAGCGGCTTGCTTTATTTAAAAAATCAATTCAAAGGTTTATAACAATCAGTCTAAAGAAGATATTTTTCGATCGGCAAATAATCCTTTTATCTGCTAATTTTATTTTAAAACATTCTTACTTAATTGTATAAAAGCCGGTACTTATCCATCAATTGTTTGCTTTCTCTCATACCTGCTTTAGCCGTTTTAAGTGCCGCAACAAAATAAATAACGTATAAGGTAATCAATATGGAAACCAGCAGAAAACTTCTGTTTAAATCGAAAATGGTTAACGTTCCAGAACTTTTAGCAATGGCCAGGTTGGTTACAACGAGGAAAGATCCTTGTAAAGCCATAAATGAAGCCGATGATTTATAAGACATGTATTTCTTATAAATAGAATCTTTAAAATTGTAAAGAAGTAAAATTCCAGCGACACTAAATATGCCTGTGATATAGATGACATAAAAAATATCGTTGTTAACCCATGTT
>JASLGV010000410.1 GCA_030149995.1 Pedobacter sp. | reverse complement strand
TTTATCCGGGTATTATCTTAATGATGATTGGCTTATGTTTTAAAATCGGTGCAGCACCTTTTCACTTCTGGACACCGGATGTATACGAAGGTTCTCCGTCGTTAATAACGGCCTTTATGAGTACGGTGGTAAAAACAGCCGGATTTGCAGCCTTTTTAAGATTGTTTGCAGGCGCTTTTGCACCACTTCACGATTTTTGGCTGGCTCCGTTGTTAATCATTGTATGCCTTACCTTATTTATTGGTAACGTTACAGCCCTTTTTCAAAAGAACTTCAAGCGCATGCTTGCGTATTCAAGTATTTCGCATGCAGGTTACCTGTTGTTTGCCCTGGTGGTGTTAACGCAGCAATCGAGCAACAATGTACTGGTTTATGCATCTGCTTATACATTCGCCTCTATTATTGCTTTTGCCGTTTTAATCCTGGTAAAACAAAAAACGGGCAGCGATCATTTCGAAAGCTTCAATGGCCTGGCTAAAAGAAATCCGCTGGTGGCACTTTGCCTTACAATAGCCATGCTTTCGTTGGCGGGTATTCCGTTAACAGCTGGTTTTATTGGTAAATACCTGATGTTTTTAAATGTGATGAAAGAATACCAGACTGTTTTGGTTGCTTTTGCCATTTTAAATGCATTGGTTGGTTTTTACTACTACTTTAAGGTAATTGTGGCCATGTACTTTAAAGATGGCGCAGAAACCGAGCTAAGCACGCCTCTTCAATATAAAATTGTTTTATTGGTATCGGTTGTGATTACCTTGGTTTTAGGTGTATACCCGGCAATCATTTTAAACCTCATTTAAGATGTATGGTTGTAGATAATTATTTGTAGTTTTACAAATAATACAAATATGCACAGTTTTTGGAATTACCTGCATCAGCTAATTGATCCCGAGAAATTACTCCGGGAAGGTGGTTTCTATCTGGTTGTATTTGTGATCTACGCCGAAACAGGTCTGTTTTTTGGTTTTTTTCTTCCGGGCGATTATCTGCTCTTTTTAGCGGGGATGTTTGTTGCAACCGGAAAGCTTGATGTGCACATCAGTGTTTTGCTGGTGGGGCTTTGTGTGGCAGCCATTCTCGGCAATTTTACAGGCTATTGGTTTGGACGTAAAACCGGGCCTGTTCTGTACCAAAGAAAAGACAGTTTCTTCTTTAAAAAGAGATATCTGAAAGCAGCAGAAAACTATTACAATAAACAGGGTGCATTTGCTTTAATTATGGGCCGGTTTGTTCCCATTGTAAGAACTTTTGCACCGATTTTTGCTGGTGTAGTCAAACTGGATTTTAAACGTTTTGCTTTATACAATATTTCGGGCGGGGTTTTATGGATTACTTCTCTAACCCTATTGGGGTATTTTTTAGGTAAAAAGTTCGAAAAAGAAATTAACGATTATTTATTATACATAATTATTGGCTTTATCATTATCACAACTATCCCTTTATTAATTACCTTTGTAAAAAATAAAGTAGTGAAAAGTCCTGAAGAGGATAAAACAGATTAAAATTAGAAATGGGCAAAGACGATCATCACGCTTGGCATAGCGTATCTCCCGGTACAGATGTACCAGAAATTGTTAACGCAATTATTGAAATTCCAAAAGGATCAAAAGCAAAATACGAAATAGACAAAGAAACCGGATTGATAAAACTCGACAGGGTTTTATTTTCATCAGTAATGTATCCGGCTAATTATGGATTTATTCCGCAAACTTATTGCGATGATAAAGATCCGCTTGATATCTTAGTACTTTGTTCGGTAGATGTTTATCCAATGACATTAATTGAGGCAAAAGTAGTAGGTGTAATGCACATGGTTGATAATGGTGAACAAGATGATAAAATTATCGCGGTAGCCAAAAACGATATGTCGGTAAATTACATCAACGACTTGGAAGAATTACCACCACATACCATGAAAGAAATTGTACGTTTCTTCCAGGATTATAAAGCATTAGAAGGTAAAAATGTAAGCATCGAGCATTTACTTGGTGTTCGTTATGCACATAAAGTAATTAAAGAAAGCATAGAATTATACAATACCACATTTAGAGAATTAGTATAATGGATTTACCCACGGTCTGTTTATTTTTAAATTTAAAGTTAGGTGCCATTCTGCCTTCAACAACGCTGGCATTGGTTAATGTATCAGAACCCGATACTACATCTGTAGGATGGCGCTTGTTTCTGGCTTTATTTTTGGTTTTATTAAATGGATTTTTTGTTGCCGCCGAATTTGCAATTGTAAAAGTCAGGGCATCTCAAATAGAAATTAAAGCCAAATCAGGCAGCCGTGTAGGGAAAATGGCCAAAGGTATTATTCACAACCTGGATGGATACCTTGCAGCAACGCAACTTGGTATAACACTCGCTTCCTTAGGACTTGGATGGGTAGGCGAGGGCGTTATGCATACCATTTTTAAAAATCTTTTTGACAGCTTAAACTGGGGTTTCAGCGATGCGTTTATACATTCTGCATCGACCGTAGTAGCTTTCTCGCTTATTACCATTATGCACATTGTTTTTGGCGAACTTGCGCCAAAATCATTCGCCATACAAAGACCTGTAGCAACCACCTTGTTTGTGTCTGTTCCGCTACAGGTTTTTTACGTTGTATTCAAACCCTTTATCTGGTCGTTAAATAGTTTGGCCGCCGTTATTCTGAAACCTTTTGGTATCGATACTTCTGGCGGACATGAATCCATTCACAGTACCGAAGAATTGCAGTATCTGCTGGATCAGGGAAAAGAAAGCGGTGCGCTTGACAATAATGAGCATGAACTGATTAAAAACGTATTTGATTTCAACGAGCGGGTTGTTAAAAACATTATGGTACCCAGAACCAAAATTTCGGGTATCGAATTAACATCACCAAAAGAAGAGGTCGTTGATACCATTATTAAAGAGGGTTACTCGCGTTTACCTGTTTACGATGAAATCATGGATAAAATAGTTGGTATTATTCATGCCAAAGATATTTTACCATTGGTTGCTTCGGGCAATCAGCACTGGACATTAAAAGACATTATCCGGAAACCTTACTTTGTTACGGAAACCAAAAAAATCAACGATTTAATGAGTGAACTGCAAAGTAACCGCATTCAGATTGCCATTGTGCTGGATGAGTTTGGCGGTACGGCAGGTATGGTAACACTCGAAGATATTGTAGAAGAGCTTGTGGGCGAAATTCAGGATGAATATGATGAAGAGAAGCCACTGGTAGAAAAGGTATCTGATAATGAATTTATCGTAAATGCATTTGCAACTGTATACGATGTAAACGAATATCTGCCACACGATTTACCTGAAGACGAAGACTTCGATACAATTGGCGGCCTGGTATCACATATATTTACGCGTATCCCGGAAGTGGGTGAGAGCAACGAATCTTATGGTTACCTGTTTACGATCCTCAAAAAAACAGAGCAAAATATTGAAACCATTAAATTAGAATTGGTTATCAATAAAGAAGATATGGTTGATAATCACTAAATTCAACCATGCATATTTTTTATACACCGGATATCTCCGGCCCCCTTTATACGCTTAACGAAGAAGAAAGTAAACACTGCATTAAAGTTTTACGCCTGCCTGTTGGTACGCAGATTTATCTCGTAGACGGGAAAGGTGGTTTTTATACAGCCGAAATCATCTCCGACAATCCAAAAAAGGTAAATCTTTCTATTGTTAAAGAAGAGCAGAATTTTAACAAACGTAACCATTATCTGCACATAGCTGTGGCGCCGACTAAAAACATCGACCGCCTGGAGTGGTTTTTAGAAAAAGCAACAGAACTGGGGATTGACGAAATTACCCCGATCATAACAGACCGTTCAGAACGCCGCGTTGTAAAAGAAGAACGGCTAAATAAAGTAATTACCTCGGCTGTTAAGCAGTCTATAAAAGCTTATCATCCTAAATTAAACGAGGCGATTACATACGAGGCCTTTTTAAAACAATCTTTCGAAGGCGATTGCTTAATTGCCCATTGTATTGACCAGGGGCAGAAAGCTTATATCTCCGGTTTGGTGAAACCACATGGTCAATATCTTATATTGATAGGTCCTGAAGGTGATTTTACCCCTGATGAAGTTGATTTGGCTTTGAATAAAGGCTTTAAAGCTTTAACTTTAGGCAACAACAGGCTCAGAACAGAAACGGCTGCACTCTCGGCCTGTTTTGAGATCAATTACCTTAACAGATAATAATTTGAATGCTAAACGTGTAAGTTTACGTTTCCCGCTCACCCGGGTTATTGGCTATGTGCTGGTTTTTGGGCTGCTTACGCTTGCGTATGGTTTTATGCCGCCCACCTACCGGATGGCTAAACTCAAGTATAACGGTGGCGGCGATTGGTATGGAAACCGCACGGCCTTACCCAATCTGATCGCTTTTTGTAACAGCAATCTTAAAACAAATTTCTTCCCGGAAGAGCAAACCGTTGAAGTGGGAAGCAAGGAACTTTTTAATTATCCTTTTATTTATATGACCGGGCATGGTAATGTGATTTTTAGCGATCAGGAAGCGCGGAATCTACGCCAGTATTTAACGGGAGGTGGTTTTTTGCACATAGACGATAATTACGGACTTGATAAATTTATCAGGCCACAGATGAAAAAGGTTTTTCCTGAACTTGATTTTGTAGAATTACCCGCAAACCACCCGCTTTATAATCAAAAATTTAAATTCCCCGCGGGGTTGCCAAAAATTCATGAGCATGATGGTAAACGGCCGCAGGGCTTTGCTTTAATTTATAAAGGTCGTGTGGTGTGTTTTTATACCTTTGAATGCGATCTGGGCAATGGCTGGGAAGACTTTGGCACCTATCCTGAAGATACCCAGGAAACGCGTACAAAAGCGCTTAAAATGGGCGCTAATTTGGTTCAATATGCCTTGACACAATAAGCCATGTATAAAATAAGCGTTAACAATCGGTACAATTTCGAGGTTGAGCAAGCCGGGGCAGAATTAAATGTTAATGGCAAGCTTTTAAAATTCGATATAAGCCAGATTGCTGAAGGGGAGGTAAACATCCTGCATGAACATAAATCTTTTAATGTAACGCTTGTAGAACTGAACAGGGCAGAGAAAACCTGTATGGTAAAAGTTAATGGAAATATGTATCAGCTGACGGTTGAGGATGACTATGATAAATTATTAAAACAACTTGGCCTGGACCAGCATTCGGCAGGTAAAATTTCTGAGATCAGGGCGCCCATGCCGGGGCTGGTTTTGAGTGTACTGACAACAGAAAATGCTGAAATAAAAAAGGGCGATAATCTATTGGTGCTGGAAGCCATGAAAATGGAAAATATGCTCAAGTCTTCTGCCGACGGTCAGGTTAAAAAGATATTGGTTAAGGAAGGAGATAAAGTAGAAAAGAACCAGGTACTGATCCAGTTCTAAATACTTTAAGATATAGAAACAATAAAGGCCTCCTTTGGAGGCCTTTATTGTTTTATTTGGATTTCTTTACGTTAAAGCTTTTTGGGGCAGGAGTTTTAAATTGTCTTTTGCCTGCTGTGCTGATCTCAGGAGCACCGAGCATGGTCATGGCACATCTGAAACCGATTTCTGCAGAAGCTTCATCCTGCTGAAGGAAACGGCGGGTGGCCGGGTTTAACCAGTAAGCCATGTCGTTCCAAGATCCGCCTTTGTACACACGCGATTTATCGTTAACCAGGGAAACGCCTTCATCATTCAATAATTTGTTCTGACGATCGCGGTAGCCACGCTCATCCGCAGAATAAGTTGTAACAGGTTCTGCCGGATTGGCTGAGTTCGCAATAGAATCGGCACGTTTAGCCAGCTCCTGTTTCTGTGCCCAGGTTAATTTCTTTCCTGAATAGGCATTTTCTTTAATGGGCTTGCCATATTTATCTAAAGCCAGTTTTCCGCTTTGTGCATCTGCAAGTTTTTTGTTTTCAAAAAAGTTACCACGATAAGGGTTAAAAGCATCTGCATCTGTAAAGGTTCCGGTACGGTAAACATCATTTACCCACTCGTTTACGTTACCTGCCATGTTGTATAAACCAAAATCGTTTGGCGTATAATACAATACCGGAACGGTTAAATCCCCTTTATCATTTAAAGAACCACCCACACCCATGTAATCGCCGGGTGCTCTTTTAAAGTTGGCCTGGATCAGTCCGCGTGTTTTCTTTTTAGCCGAGCTTACCCCCAAACCATTCCAGGGATAAATCTTTTGCTGACTGATGTTTTCGTATTCTGTATTGCCGATTAAGCCCAATGCTGCATATTCCCATTCGGCCTCTGTTGGCAGGCGATAAGGTTGCATAATTACACCATCCTCCAGCGTAGCCGTTCTGGTTGGTATGTTTTTATTACCTTGTCCGGTTCCGGGTGCAGCATTGTAATTTTTAGGTGCATTTTTACCTTTATCATCATACTGGCCATTTAGGTAGGCATCTGTATTAAAAGGTTTATCGGGGCGGGTAGTTGCTGTAGCATTCGCAGCATTACCATTTTTGCCTGCAAGCGTTTTATAGTCTGTTAAAATTCCTTTTTCCCTTAAAATAAATTCGTTCGCACGGGATGTTCTCCATTCGCAATAACGTGAAGCCTGCTCCCAGGATACACCCACAACCGGATAATCGCGATAGGCCGGATGTCTTAAATAATTATCGACGTATGGCTCGTTATAAGAAAGCGCACGACGCCAAACCAGTGTATCTGGTAATTCATTGTAATAATACTCGTGATCTTCCGGATAGCTGGTTCTGATCCAGTGCAGATACTCCAACCAGTCTGTGTTAGATACCTCTGTTTCATCCATGTAAAAAGAAGGCACCGTTACCTGTCTTTTATAGTTATAGATGTTTGGCTCTACTCCTGGTATTTCAATTGCACTTCCTCCTACTACCAGTACGCCACCCTCAATCGGTACCAACCCTGGGCCGGGTGCACGTTTATATTTGGTGGCAACAGCAAAACCTCCATAAGTTTTGTTGTTTTTGTCGGCA
>JASLGV010000553.1 GCA_030149995.1 Pedobacter sp. | reverse complement strand
CGAGTCAGGATCATCGCCTATAATGAGAATATCCTGTTTATGGAACTGATGTTTTTCAATGAGAAATTTAAAGGCATCTTTTTTGGTTTGGGATGTTTTGGTTGCATCTACAATAAATACCCCCTCAAAATCCGAAGTAATACCGAGCATTTTAATTTTGGTAACCTGTTTTTTGGTGAAACCGGCCGTTACAATAAACTTACGCCCTTTTAAGGCCTGTATGCGGTGGTAATCCTCACCGGGTTTAATCGGCTCTGTAACGGTACCATTTTTCAGGTAATTAACTGCATTAGTAGCAGCCATTTCATTGAATTTATATTTCTGAGCAACTTTTTGAAAGGGGCTACGCAGCATCTCTGCTTTGGCCAGCTGATATTCTTTTTCAGAAATACCTAAATCCTGCTGCTCCAGAAAGTTATAAAGACCACCCATCAGCTGTTGTTCATTTAATTTGGTAAAATAGATGGTGTTGTCTAAGTCAATAAAAAAAATGCTTTTCATGATCGGTTGATATGGATCGTTTTATAATTATAAAAAAAATAAAACAAAGGCCGAAAGAATTTCGTTTATTATTAAAAAGGAGTTAAGATTATGACTAAGGAAACAAAAATTATAGTTGGCGTATTAGCTGGAGCAGCACTGGGTGCCACCATTGCACTGGCCTTATCATCAGATTCGGCAGATGATGTAAAAGGAAAAGTTTCTGACTGGTTCTGCGACCTTCTAAGTACCTCAAAAGATAAAATCTCAGATGCGGCGGGAAAAGTTGCAGATGTAGCCGATAAGGTGAAAGATAAGATATCAGAAATAAAGGCTTAAAATAGTTGCAGATGCCGGAAATATCCGGCATTTTTAGTTGAATTATTTACAGCCATTCTATGAAAATTGCTTTTCATGGTGCTGCTCGTACGGTTACCGGGAGCAAACACCTTATTACATTACATAACAACAAGCAGATCCTGCTTGATTGTGGATTGTTTCAGGGCATGGGGCATGCCACCGGGCAGCTCAACAGTGCGTTTGGTTTTAATCCCAAAGCAGTTACATATCTGGTGCTGTCTCATGCGCATATCGATCACTGTGGTTTAATACCCCGTTTGGTTGCAGAAGGTTTTGAAGGACAGATTTTTTGCACACCGGCAACGATGGATCTTGCAGGTATTTTGATGATGGACTCTGCCAAGATACAAATGCAGGATGCTGAATTTGCCAATAAACACTTAAAGCCCGGCGAAAGCCCCGAAGAACCTTTATATACCGATCAGGATGTTATAAAGGCCATTGGATTAATGAAGGTAGTTGAGTATGAAGAGGATTTTGAAATTGAAACTGGAATCCAGGTGAAATTTACGGATGCCGGCCATATATTGGGAAGTGCCGCGGTACATTTAACCATTTCTGAAAATGGTACACAAAAGCAAATTACCTTTAGCGGCGATGTAGGGCGTTATGGAGATTTGTTGCTTAAAAACCCGCAGCAATTTCATCAGGCAGATTACATTCTGCTGGAATCTACCTATGGCGATTCTTTACATAAAGATTTAGAGCCGATAGAAAATATGCTGTATGAAATTATCAACCATACATGCAATGTTAAAAGAGGCAAAGTAATTATCCCGGCTTTTAGTGTAGGCCGTACACAGGAACTGCTGTATGCACTCAATTCGCTGGAGCTTAAACATAAACTGCCCGATGTTCCTTACTATGTGGATAGCCCGCTTTCTGCTAAGGCAACAGAAATTCTTAAAAACCATCCGGAAGTTTACAACAATGGGGTGAAGGAAACCCTGAAAATCGATCATGATGTATTTGCATTTAAAGGTCTGCGTTTTATTGAAAGTGTAGAGGAGTCAAAAGCATTAAACAACGATCCACGGCCATGTGTAATTATTTCTGCATCGGGTATGGCCGAAGCCGGACGTGTTAAACACCACATCAGAAACAACATAGACAAAGAAAAAAACACCATTTTAATGGTTGGTTATTGCGAACCTTCTTCTTTAGGCGGGCGCTTAATGGCCGGGCAAAAGGTGGTGGATATTTTTCGCGAAGAATATGTGGTAAAGGCAGAAGTAAGATCCATCCGTTCAATGAGTGCGCATGGCGATTACGAAGACCTGCTTCATTTTCTCTCTGGCCAGGATCCCGAAAAAGTTAGGGAGCTGTTCCTGGTTCACGGTGAATATGAAGTACAACAACATTTTGCCGGTACATTACGGGAACATGGTTTTAAAAACATTACCATTCCCGAGCTTCACCAGGTTGTTGAACTAACTTAATTTTCATAGAAAACAAGCCTTTATCTTCAGGAACCTGACTCGCAGAAGAAGAACTGGCTTGCACCCGATCTTTTCTATTTTGCTATATTTGCCACATGGACGTTTTTGGGAAGGCACTGACCGATATCTATCAGACCGGCGAAGCAGATGTACTTTGGTTACACAATTCTTATGGAGATGCCGAAGAAATGCCGGTAGAGTTTTTCTTCCGGGATGACGAGGACATGCCGGTGCTGGAACTGCAGGCGCTACATGCCTGCAGTGGTAAAGTATT
>JASLGV010000552.1 GCA_030149995.1 Pedobacter sp. | reverse complement strand
AGTGCGTTATAATCTTTAATCAAGCAGAAATAGATATATGAATCATTGGTTGGTAAAATCAGAGCCTTTTAAATACAGCTGGGAACAATTTAATAAAGATGGCCGTACCTTTTGGGATGGTGTGCGCAATTACCAGGCCCGCAACAACCTGAAAGCCATGAAAGAAGGTGATCTGGTTCTTTTTTACCACAGCAATGAAGGTAAAAACGTGGTGGGAATTGCCAAGGTGGTAAAAGAATTCTACCAGGATCCAACTACAGACGATACCAATTGGGTCGTTGTCGATTTATCGCCGGTAGATACGCTAAAAAATCCGGTTTCCTTAGAGCAGATTAAGGCCGAAGAAAGCCTTAAAGACATCTCGCTGATACGTCAGGGGCGCCTGTCGGTTATGTCTTTGAAAGCCGAAGAATTTGATAAAATTCTGGAAATGGGGAGTTAATACCCCTTTACGGTGTAATCACCTCTTCCTCCTTACGCTTACTCAGCATCAGTCCTAAACTCATAACAAGGCTCGAACCCAGTACCACCAGGAACAGGAACGAAGTACCAACCTGCGGTATTTTTAAGTTATCAGGCAAGTTAAAATAGAGCAAAATGCTGATTAAGCCACGTGGGGCAATGTATAAAATGGGAATGGTTTTTCCTTTTTTTACCAGCTTTAAGCATACAAACCGGATGGCATAGATGGAAAGCAGGATAAAAAGGCCATTGGCAAATACCGGCCGGTTGTTCAGCTCATAAATGTTCATCGTGAAACCGAAAATAACAAAGAAAAACGTTCTGAGAATAAAGGCACTTTCTGCCGATAGCTGGTACAGCTGCGACAAATCGGCGGTTAAGTTTTTATACAGAAATACACTTCTGAACCAGGCATTCTGAATGGTATCGGCATTGTTTAAGAACAATCCGGTAGAAAGGATCAGCACCAGCGAAGAGAGGTGGTAAGACTGACCAATGGCATACACCAGAATGAGAATGGCAATGATGAGGAAGAATTTTACGTGATGAGCCAATTTGCCCATAATATACAGCAACACAATACAAGCCACCGCAGAGCACAGAATAATAAGGGAAGTGCTAAGTCCCAATCCGATAAAAGAAGCGGTAGAAATAGACGGATTGCTGATGATGAAATTAAACATAATAATGCCCAGGATATCAGAAAATGAAGATTCGTAAATCACGTATTCTTTATCCTGGTTACCCAGAGCCGCCGCCGAAGGAATGGCAATGGCCGAACTGATTACACTGAACGGTACGGCATTGGCAATACACACATATATATCCTGGTGACTGATCTGGTAGATAATAAAAGCGATGAGCACAATGGTCGCAATCAGCATAAAGAAAGCCGAAAACAGCGCCTTTTTTATAACCTTATTTTTCTCTTTATCGTACTTCAGTTCCAGCGATCCTTCAAATACAATTAAAATAAGTCCCACGGTACCCAGGGTAGGCAGAATGGTTAGGAAATTAAAGGTATGTATCTGAAGTTTATCAACCAGCAGGCGTAAACCAATACCCAGTAAAAGCAGGAGCAACACCGATGGAAGCTTGGTTTTACTGGCTAATAAATCAAACAGGTAAGAAAATATTACCAGCCCGCTTAATATAATAAGTATGGTGTAAGTTGTCATAATTTAGCACATAGGTAATGCTAAAATAAGATAAACGGGGCAGGAGCTGGTAAAAATTTATAAATTAACTAAGCAAAAAGGGCTTTAAGCTCTTTGGCTTCGTTTGGTTTCATCTTTCCGGCAAGGACCAGACGTAACTGACGGCGGCGCAAAGCACCGTTAAAAAGTTCAACTTCTTCTTCTGTTTCCGGCATTAGTTCGGGCACAGGGATGGTACGTGCACTTTGATCAACGGCAACAAATGTGTAATAAGCCTCATTACTTTTCTGGCGGGTTCCGCTTGGAATATTTTCTGCCCAAACATCCAGACGTACTTCTACAGAAGTATTAAAAGCCCGGGTAACTTTGGCCTCGATGGTAATTACATCACCCAGTTTAATGGGTTGTTTAAAAGAAACATTATCTACAGAAGCGGTTACAACAATACGGTTACAATGTTTTTGTGCCGATATGGCTGCCGCAATATCCATCCAGTGCAGCAGGCGTCCCCCCATCAAATTGTTAAGCGTGTTGGTATCATTCGGCAATACCAATTCATTCATTACCGTAAAGCTTTCGCGTGCAAATTTTGTCTTTAAACTCATAGATGCTGCAAAAGTACATAAAAAGCTTTTATAACATCATAAAATAAGTAGCTGAAATCTAAATTATGGCAGGTTTTAAACATATAGGTTGAAAACCAAACAATTGAGCTTGTAAGCTGTTTCTGCAATAAAATCCCGCACATGCAAAATCAAACGCTGCTACAATATTTTCACTGGTATTACAACGAAGAACAAAAGTTATGGGTTAAGCTGGCCAGCGAGGCAGCCCGCTTAAAAGGTCTCGGTATTACGGCGGTCTGGATGCCACCTGCCTTTAAATCGAGCGCCGGCAATAACTCGGTTGGGTATGATGTATATGATCTTTTTGACCTGGGCGAATTTGATCAGAAAGGAAGTGTAGAAACGAAATATGGTTCCAAAGCTGATTATTTGCAGGCCATTAAAGCCTTGCACGAACAGGAAATCGGCGTGCTGGCCGATGCTGTTTTTAACCATAAAGCCGGTGGCGATGAACTGGAAAAAATTCCGGTCAGAACGGTCGACCCGCTGGATCGGAACGTATTTACGAGTGAGGTGTTTGAAATAGAAGCCTGGACAAAATTTACATTCCCGGGGCGCGCCGGAAAATATTCGCAGTTTATCTGGGATCATCAGTGTTTTAGCGGGGTAGACTGGGCAAAAGGGCAGGAACATCCGGCTATTTATGTGATCCAGAACGAAGCCGGCGAAGGTTTTGAAGAAGTACCCTCGAACGAACTGGGCAATTACGATTACCTGATGTTTAACGATATTGATTTTAGAAATGAGGCGGTGCGGGGAGAACTGAAATATTGGGCCGAATGGTGCGTAGAGCATTGCGGAATTGATGGATTTCGCCTGGATGCCGTTAAACACATCAGTACAACATTTATTATTGAATGGATTGATCACCTGAATACCAAATATAACCGTAAGTTTTTAATGGTGGCCGAAAACTGGAACGACAGCCAGGTGGCCGATCAGCTGGCATATATTGAATTAACAGGCGGACGTACACAGCTGTTCGACTCGCTGCTGCATACTAATTTTTACGAAGCGAGCAAACAGGGCGAAGCGTTCGATCTGCAAACCATTTTTAACAATACGCTGGTAGAGCAGGCACCCGAACTGGCCATTACTTTTGTTGATAACCACGATACACAACCTTTACAGGCACTGGAATCTTATGTAGATTTCTGGTTCAGGCCCTTGGCTTATGCCATTATTTTATTGCGCGAGCAAGGCATACCTTGTTTGTTCTTCCCCGATTTATATGGCGGAATTTACGACGATCAGGATGCAAACGGAGCCGATGTACATATAGAACTGGCCATTCTGGAACCGCTGGAAAAGATGTGTATCATTAGGACAAACCTGGCTTATGGTTTGCAACGGGATTATTTTGATTTTGCAAGCTGCGTAGGCTGGACCCGAGAAGGCGATGCCGAACATGCCAACAGCGGGTTGGCGGTGTTGCTTAGCAACGGACAGGAAGGCGCCAAAACGATGGAAATGGGACCAGCCCATGCCGGTAAAATTTTTATCGATGCACTGGGCTACCGTACGGAAGAGGTACAGGTAGACGATAACGGATGGGCCGAATTCTTTTGCCAGGCAGGAAGTGTTTCTGTCTGGATACAAAAAACAGATGCTTAAATCTACCTTTTTACATCCGGTTTATTGCTGAGCTGGGCAAAACCCACCAGCGTTTCCCAGCGCGACCCGGGTTTACGGTAATAGGCAAAAATCTGGTAGGTATTTTCGGTTTCGAAATAGGCCCCCTCAAAAGGTTGGGTAATCAAAGTATTGGTGCTCTTATCAAACCAGGCATATTCGTAATCGTAAAGTCCCTGCTTTAATAAAATACTTTTGTAAAACTGCCGTTTCGCCGGATCGTAAATCAGTTTGTTTTCATCACTCAGGGTAAAGTTATTAAAGCGTCCAACTACATAAGCATCTCCATGATCGCTGAGGGGCGGCGCATTGAGGCTAAATAAAACGTCCATATATTCGGCCTCTGTACGGTCGTCGCGGCCATCCGTGTTGCGGATAAAGAAATTGCCGTTCTCATCATACTGATTGGCAAAGGCGCCGGTATTGCGTGGCTGATCTTTAAATAAAACCACGTCAACAGCCAGCGTGCTGCGAAAAATATCTTTTACATTATCTGCCTTATAACGAAGGCTGCGGGTATCAAATTTCCGGAACTCATTATCTCCCCAAAAATCGTTTGTGTTAAGGTCGTTGTAAATAAGCTGGTTGGGTTTAACAAAAGCTGGTTTTGTATTGACCTGGGCGGTGTACGAATTGAAATTCTGCATTACAACCGCCTTTAAATCCTGATAAGGATTTGAAATGGAGCCGGTGTAATTGATGCTGAAATTTATTTTCTGCTTGTAGTTTCTATTGGCTACCTGTACAGAATTGGTTACCTCGGCGGCAACGGCAAACTGGTTGTCTACTACATAAAACCGTTGCGATATAACCGGTTTTTTCAGATCACCGTTTTCGTATACCTTAAGGAGATAATTCCCGCCTATTTTAGGTTTGATCTGGTCGTTCGGGAGCGAAAGTTCGTAGTGGGTGTATTTACGTGCCGTGTTAACAGAATACCGGTAATTCAAAATACGGTCTTCAGTCAGGCTTTCGAGATAATCAATACTCGAAATTTTAGACGACTGCCATTCTGCGTTGCAATGCTCAATGGTGTACCAGTAATTTTTGCTGCCTCCCAACAGATCATCGAAAGAAAAAACAATTTTTTCTGCACCATTCAGGCTAATAACCGGCAGCGATTGTTCTTTGTTGCTGTTGTAACAAAGTACCGTTTTAATGTTGGGCAAATACACCTTGTTTTCGTAGCTAAAAACAGTATTGTTTTGAGCAAAGCCAAGGTTGCTGAATAAAAGTAGAAAGGGGAGAACCAGTTTTCGCATGGCTAAAGCTACAGTTTTAGCCCGAACAGACAAAATGGAAAGCGAAGTGCTTAATCGTTAAATAAATTTCATCTTTCAAAG
>JASLGV010000546.1 GCA_030149995.1 Pedobacter sp. | reverse complement strand
TCGCAACAGCGGTTCTGGAAAGCCAGTCTGCCGTGGCAAGAATGCCCCCAAGATTATCTGAGGGATGCCCCCATTCGGCGGCCAGCCAGGTATCATTAAAATCCAGCCAGCGAATAATGGTTCCAATATTAAATGCAGCCTGAACCGGATCTAACTGAAATTGTGTTCCGGGAACTTTGGCACCATTTGGTACAATGGTTCCGGGTACAACAGGCCCCAGTAATTTGGTACATGCCGGATAGGTTAAGGCTTCCAGTCCACACCCCAAGGTATCGAGTAAACAATAGTGTGCAGTTGTCCAGGCCAGTTCGTTTTTTATTTCATAGTTTAAGACGTAATCGACAATGTCTGTTAAAACTTTATCTGGTTGTGGTCTTTCATTTGAGATATGTGATGACATTTTATATTTTTTTATAGCTTATTAATTATTTTAACGGTTTTCAAGCGGAACAAAGTCCCGGTTTTCGGGCCCAATATAATTGGCACTTGGCCGGATGATTTTTCCATCCTGTCTTTGTTCTATAATATGTGCACTCCATCCGGTAACCCTTGATATTGCAAAAAGCGGGGTAAACATCAAGGTTGGTACGCCCATTAAATGGTATGAAACTGCCGAAAACCAATCCAGGTTCGGGAACATTTTTTTCTCATTCCACATCAAAGTTTCCAGGTGTTCGGCAATGTTATACAGCAGCAGATCACCTGCTTCTTCAGATAGTTCTTTTGCAACCTTTTTTATCACTACATTTCTTGGGTCGGATATGGTATAAACCGGGTGCCCGAAGCCAATAATCACTTCTTTGTTTTCCAATCGTTTACGAATATCAGCTTCTGCCTCTTCAGGGGAATTGTACCGGCTCTGAATATCGTAGGCTACTTCATTGGCTCCGCCATGTTTGGGTCCGCGAAGGGCACCTATGGCTCCGGTAATTGCCGAGTAAATATCAGACCCGGTTCCCGCAATTACCCGGCTGGTAAATGTAGAAGCGTTAAACTCATGCTCGGCATACAGGTTAAGGGAAATTTGCATGGCTCTAACCCAGGATTCTGAAGGTTTCCGTCCATGCAACAGGTGTAAGAAATGCCCGCCAATTGAGTCATCATCGGTTTCTACTTCAATCGTCTTTCCGTTATGGGCATAATGGTACCAGTACAGTAATGCCGAACCAAAGCAGGCGAGTAATTTATCGGCAATATCTCTTGCACCCGAAACATTGTGATCGTCTTTTTCGGGTTGGATGCTGCCAATGGCCGACACAGTAGAACGCATTACATCCATTGGATGGGCAGCCGCAGGGATCTGCTGTAAAATATTTTTAACAGAATTGGGCAGACCCCGTAGTGATTTTAATTTGGTTTTATAGTTGATTAACTGGGGTTTTGTAGGTAAGGATCCGTAAATAAGCAGGTAAGCAACTTCTTCAAATTCTGCCTTTTCTGCCAGATCCAGGATATTATAACCTCTGTAATGCAAATCGTTTCCGCTTTTTCCTACACTGCACAAGGCTGTATTACCTGCTGCAACACCCGAAAGTGCCACGCTTTTTTTAGGTTTAAGAGCTGGAGTTTCTTGGTTCTCAGTCATTCTTATTTTTTTTAAAAAGGTTATCTAATTTTTGCTCGTAGTCGTAGTAAGCTATGCTCTTGTAGAGCTCCTCCCTGGTTTGCATGGTATCGAGTACATTTTTTTGAGTACCATCCTTACGGATGTGCTGATATACATTTTCGGCTGCCTTATTGGCTGCCCGAAATGCAGAAAGCGGGTATAAAACCAATTCTACACCGGCATCGCGCAGCTCCTCTGTTGTATACATAGGAATCATTCCAAATTCGGTAATATTGGCCAGCACCGGAATCCCTGTTGCATCAACAAATTTTTGATAATAGGAAAGATCAGAGACGGCCTCGGCAAAAATGAAATCGGCTCCGGCTTCCTTATAAGCAACAGCTCTTTCCAGCGTTTTTTCCAGTCCCTCTACAGCAAAAGCATCTGTTCTGGCACCAATTACAAAGTGCTCGTCTGTTCTGGCATCTGCCGCAGCTTTCAGCCGATCTACCATCTCTTCTTTACTCACCACTTCTTTACCCGGGCGGTGTCCGCAGCGTTTAGCACTTACCTGATCTTCAATATGTAAAGCACCGGCGCCCGCTTTGATTAGAGATTTTACGGTCCGGGCAATGTTAAAAGCCGAAGGGCCAAAACCGGTATCAATATCTACCAGCAGCGGCAAATTACATACATTGGTAATTCGTTGAATGTCAATCAGTACATCTTCCAGTGTGGTGATGCCCAAATCAGGGATCCCTAAGGATCCGGCAGCAACCCCGCCTCCCGAAAGATAAATAGCATTAAATCCCGCCTGCTCTGCCAGTAAAGCATGATTGGCATTAATGGCGCCGACAATCTGAAGGGGATTTTCTTTTTTTAAAGCCTCACGGAATTTCTGACCAGAAGATTTAAAGTTCTTTGTTTGCATCGTCAGTAGTTTAGAAAAATAACTTGGTTAAAAATGTTCTTTGATTTTCAACAACATACTCCCGGCAGAAGATTTAAGAAGAGAAAGATGAATAGAAACACAGCAATACAAGAACCTGAATAACCGGCACTTGTATGCTATAGAAATAAACATCTGTCAAACCAAAAGCTTCGAATCGCGAAAGCATTGTCTATTTGGAACAGGCAGATCTCCTGACTTATAACAGTTTTCATCATCCATCTCATTCGTTAGACAGAACAGTGGACATGTATTGATAAAATCTTTGGTGTTACTTACAGTTGCACGACAGTTCGTGATTTACACACGATTCCCTATTAATCTACAATTAAGCAGAACCCTTTCCGTTTTGATACAAAGAACAATCGCAATGTATAAAATTAAAACCAAATAAAATTAGCTTTAGGGAGATAAATTGGTCGCATAAATTTTTTAAATAGTGTACTTTAAACACTTTCTACCCACTTTTACAGCCCTTTTATTGAGCTTCACAAAGAGGAAATATACGGTCTTACTTGTATAGGAATAAGGGGAAATATGTATGACACCACAAAGGCCAGCCTGGGCTGATTCGGAATGAATTAATAAAATGGTTGCATCAATTTAGAAATAACCATCTGTAAAAAATAAAATACATTGTAAAATGAGCTTAAACCAATCCAACTTATCTTCCCTTATCCATACATAAATACGGCATTAAAAGAATAGCAGGCACTTCGCCCAGATTATATATAAGAAAGCCGTGTAAGTTATCTTGAATCTGAATTGCCCTTCTAACCGGTTATTAAACCGGCATAATCAAAGTAATCCGGATTATACGCAAACAAACTTAAGTTCTATAAGAAACGGCAATCAAATTCAAAGCGTTGATGGGCAGACGGTACATAATTTACCTCGACATCAGTAGAAGTCGAGATTTCATGCTGTAGCCGGCAGCGTGTACAAAGCAATCTGACAAATTTTTGTTCCTTCCTTAATTTAGCTATAGCCAAATTCCTGCAAGCGGGGCATTGCACCCAAACCTCCGTATAGAAATCGGAAAAGGATTTATTTTGATCGGCAAATCCAATGTTAAACATAAACTTACATTTAATTTTGAAGGTACAGCTGCTGATCAGGTTCTAAGAACCTGAAATAAAAAGCTCTATGACAACTTAATATGAAGGCCGCTGCTGTTAACCTTGTGTCCTCCTTGATTTACATTCACAAAGTACGTGTAGCCATCATAATTAAAAAATAGCTAATAGTGGGTATTTTTAAAAGAAAATATCTGAAAAAGAGCTGGTTATTATAATTACCGGCCGTTATTTAACATCCAATCCCTAAAACAGCAATCCTATAAATTCGTAAAGCTTCTTTACATAAAAAACCAAACGTGTGGCAAACTCCAATTTTGCCACACGTTTGGTTAATGGTTAAAATCCAACTACAGCTTCTACTACGTAGCCGTTAAACTTGCCACCTGCACGCATATCGGCACTTGGAAAATCTTTATATTTCTGCACAACATACTCGCCTTTTAGCAAGATATTTTTGGTTAGGAACCAACCCGCAGCACCTGCTACCCGATTGATTTTAACATCATCATTATACACAATAGGCCCAGCACCGGTACCGGCTAAGTTATCGGCCAGTCTTGCGGATACGGTATTGTATTTAAGGCCCACAAACAGGTTTTCCTGATGTCCGAAACGGTACACACCATCAATGGCAAACTGCCTTGCTTTTCTGCTGTTAAATTCTTTTGCTGTTCTACCTGCCGAATATTCGTACGTACCAAATAATTCAACACCTTTTACTTTCAGAAATCCGTTGGCCATAAATGAATTTACTTTTTTGGTAAAGCCCGGATTAAAGCGACCTGAAAAAGCCATGGCAGTAGATTCAGCAATCGTATTTGATTCCATTACATACTGATAATTAGAACCGGTACGGTCGCCTCCGTATAAGGTATTGGCACCTCCTCCCTGGTTGCCATAATAAGAACCACTTACCCTAAGTCTTACATCCTCGGTAAGCTGCCTGTCAAAGCCACCTTTTAACAACAAAGAAGGTGATTTGGTATAGTCTCCATCCGGATTGGCAGCCTTGGTTAAGGAATCAATGTTTCCTTTTATCATGCCACTGCTCAGGCCTATTAATCCAAACAAACCATTTTTCCGCAGCATTACCTGTCCACCTATTTCTGTGGCAAAGGCATCCATAATATTGTTTTCCATAAAGGGATTGTACAGGGTATTACCTCCATCGCTCCGGCGGTAATGCGCATCGCCGTAATCAAGTTCATAATGTCCAACTTTAATGGTTGCTATTTTCATCAGCTCTTCCCACAATTCTCCTTTAAAAGGAAGTTTGTCGAACTGAATGTATCCGCCTTTAATCCACACTTCATTGTGGTGTCTGGAAGACAGGTAACTGGTAATGTTAAGCCTGATACCATCTGCCAGCTGAACATCCATATACAAATTGGCTTGTGCAGTCATAAAACCCGGTGTAATGCTTCGTAAACGATTACCTGGCACGCCTACCGCACCTACATTGTTTTTAAGTGCGTCGGGATTTTCGTGTTTCAATCCCTGAAACTGCTGCGTAAAACCTGCCCCAAACTTTAATTTTAAGCCATCGAAAGTGGTTAGTGTGTCTTTGGGATCTTCAAATACATTGATCCCCGTTTTATCGTAAGATCTGATGTTATCTATCTTTTGAAACTGTGCCTTACTCAGCAGCGGACAAAAAGCAAATCCGGCGAACACAGGCAGGAGCAGTGCTAATTTTTTAATTTTCATGATCGTCGTTTATATGGTAATTATGTAGAAGCTATTTTTTAAAGTTCAGGTTGTAGCTGATGGTTAGTTCGTTGCCTACTTTCATCGCTCCAAGCATAAAGCTGGGTGGCTGGATGTTGTAATCCGTTAGCAGGATCTTTTCTTCGCCTGTACACTGAATGGTATTGTCGGCCTTGAGCTCTGCATCAACATTCAGGTTGATCAGTTTGGTAACACCGGCAATGGTTAACTTACCGGAGGCTTTGATGGAGCATTTGTTTTTCTGGCCGGGCGTTAAAGTTGCTTCAGCAAGCTTAAACGTAATTTGGGGATACGTATCTGCCTTAATGGCTTTATAGGTACGGTTATCCATCGATTCGTTTTTACTTTTCAGGTTTTTGGCATTTACGCTAAAACTGAGGCTGGTAAGCGCCTTGGGCAGTTCATCGGCAGCCGCCTGACTAAAGCCGGCTTCGCATACAATGTTTTGTGCAGTCATTTCCCAATCGTGCACATTCGATTTACCGGCAACCTTTACCGTACCGGTTGCTTTATAGTTAACCTGTGCATACAAGTTATAACCTGAAATTGTTAGAAGAACCAACAGGCACAGGCATCTGCGGCCGAAGGTATTGAATGGAGTAAAAGCTGACTTTTTCATAATACATCTTTTGGATTGTTTAATCAAAAGTAGCCTACTTTGAACGCCCCGCTAATGAGCAGCAACAGGTATAAACATGATTGTAATCACTTATTTAATTTTCTAAAAATCAGCACCTTGCATTATAAAAAAACAAAACTAAGGGTTGAGTTTTGTAAACAGAATACCGGCCAGTACGGCCTGTACAAAACCATACATAAACCAGCTCAAAACCATCCATACGGTAATATCCATTGCACTAAATGTAATCCACATAACAGGCAGCAGGGAAACCACTGCATAAATAAATCCGAATTGCAGGGCTTTGTATATAAAATGACCGGAAAGCAGGCCTTTAAAGCGTTCCCAAAACCACGATAAAGCCATGCTGATTACAAAGGCATGCAGATAAAACAAACTATCTCTGTCTCCTTCCGAGTTAAAAAGCGGATTGTTATAATCGAGAAAAAGGTTTGGCAAAAATCTGATTCCCAGATAAAGTCCGCCATAGCTTAATATAAACAGGAAAACACCTGCAATTAATCCCGGTACGATAATTTTTTTCATGTAATTTAATTTAGAATGCGGGCGTTGAGGATAAATTCTACATTTAATTCATTATCTGTTTTAATCATGCCGCCTAACTTTCTGGGAGGTACAAGATCAAAGTCAGAAAAATTCAATTGCCTGGAACCGGTTAGACTTACGTTACCAGCCGAAACAGCTGTACAAGTGTAGCTCACATCGAACTTTTTAACCACGCCTGCCAGTTCGATGGCAACCGTTCCGGTTACATTTCCCGCCCTTAGCGGATCGGGATATTTACTCAGATTGAGAAATCTTATAATCAGCTTGGGAAAGGTTTTAACTTTTAGCGTTTTACGCAGATCACTTGTCATCATCTGGTTGTGGCAGTCGAACCGGAGCAAATCCAACACCATAGATCCGTTCATTTTTACCGGCCCATCCGGGTTGCTCCCATTAAAAACCAACGTATCACATTGCGCAAATTCAGGAATGATGCAACTGAACTGGTTGATGTTGGTACGTCCGTTAACCTTAAAACGGCATTCCCTGGTTAATACCCATTTAGGTGGATTTGCCGGTCCGGATGTAAAATGGAAAACCGGCCATGCCATCACGACAAAAAACAGAACGGTTTTAAATAAGTACATTTTCTTCTGAAAGCATTAAGATGATTAAGACTTTACTTCGATGAACACAGCGGCTTAAATACCTATCCGGTAAGGCCTCCATTGATAACGGGTATCGTCCAGTATCAGGCGTTCAACCTTTCTGATATTGGTATCAACCAGGTTGATATTCAGATCTTCATAATGATCTATGCGGTATTGCAGCAATGCTTCCTGCCCTGTTTTACCTTTTTCGATCAGCATATTGATGTAGCACAAAGCCGTTACTTTGGCTTTCTCCATGGCCGCAATTAAACTTCTGCAGGTATAAACCTGAGAAAACTCTTCGGTTAACCGCAGGTTTTGAACCAGAGGGCCGGCCGTTACAGGTTTTAAATCCACCATCCTGATTTCAGCAATGGCGGTATCATATTTACATACCTGGTAGTACTTGTAACAAATCGTTTCCATATTAAAGTCTTATAAGTTTCAGCTGGTATTTTACTTTTATTGATCCGGCTAAATTGAACAAACCAACAGGTAATTCACCTGACACACATCACTTTACCAGCTGAAATACAACACAATTCTTCTTCGCCAGTATCTTTGGTTTCGGAGATAACCTGAACACAAACACTTACCCCCTGACCATAAAAAGGCTTCAATACCTCATTTATTAAAAACTCTTAATCACATTCTAACGCTCCGCTTATGTATGCTTAAACCGTCGCTAATACGCAAATGATAGTTTTGGCAGCATATAATTTTAATTGTTTCACTGTTTGTTTATTTCAGATTTATGAAGAAAATACTACTAACATTTGCATTGATAAGCTGCTATTTTTGGGCCACTGCGCAAAGCAGGGTCATTAAGGGTACAGTAAAAGATGCACTTACCTCCGAGAATCTGGTGGGGGTTACCGTGTATACCACCGAAGTCAAAAACAGCACCACCACCAATGTGGAAGGAAAATATCAGTTACCGGTTGCTGCCGAAACAAAAACGATCAAATTTGCCTATATCGGTTATAAGGATACAACCGTTACCCTTAAACCAGGTATAGAAACGATAGACATGATGCTCCAACCATCTGAGCAATTTTTGCAGGATGTGGTTATTACGGGTTATACCCGGCAAAGCCGCACGCGCTTAACGGGTGCTATATCCAAGCTGGAGGGGTCGGCCGTAAGTGCTGCACCGGTTGCCTCACTGGATCAGGCCTTACAAGGACGGGTACCGGGTTTATATGTAGCCTCTGCCTCGGGGTTACCGGGTACACCTGGCCGGGTAACCATTCGTGGTATTGCATCTTTGCAGGGAGGAAACACCAATCCTTTATATATTGTTGATGGCGTACCCATTGATCCGGCATCTGTATCGGCATTGAATCCCGAAGATTTTGAATCGTACAGCGTTTTAAAAGATGCGGCATCTACAGCACCCTATGGCTCAAGAGCGGCCAATGGCGTGGTGGTGATTAGCACCAAAAAAGGTGTTGCCAACCCAACCGGCAGAACCACTGTTAACTATCAGAATCAATTTGGTTTTTCGAAGGTAAATATGTCTAAATGGAACATGATGAATACCGACCAGCGCCTGCAATTTGAAGAAATTCTACAGGATCCTGCTTTCCCGGGATGGCAATATTCAAGAAAGAATGATAAAAACCCCGATGGTTCTGCAAAAACAGCAGAGGATTACGCATATGGCGACCGGTATTTGAATACTTTAAGGAACACCCACAACGATTTAAACAATAAAATTCTGCGTACCGCCTTTACACAATCTCATAACCTCGATATTTCGGGCGGTTCTGAAAAAACAACCTATTACCTCTCGGGCGGCTATTTCCAGCAGGAAGGTGTATTACATAACTCCGGACTAAACCGGTACAACCTGCGTTCAAATATTCAGCACACCAATGGCCGTCTAAAACTCGGACTTAACATTGGCCTGGGCTATGTAAAATCGAGCGTAACAGAAGGAGATTTTGATGTGTCTGAAACCAATCCGGTAGCGGCTATGTACTTCTCCCTTCCGTACGAAACCCTATACAATGAAGATGGCACCCTGGCCACCGGAACCAATAAATATGGAGCCAATGCACTTTCTATGTATAAGGATATTAACCGCACCGAAGACCAGGTTAAAGGCTTGATCTCGACCAATATCTCTTACCAGCTAAGCCCTTCGCTGAAATTTACCAGCACTTTTGGACTTGATTACCAGCAGCATAAGCATACCGCCTACATACGCCCGGACTCTTACCTGGGTAGCCTGGTTGATCCGGGCGAACAAGGCAGCTACCAGAATGAATACGTAAATAACCTGGGGCTGATTGCAACCGGCGGTTTAATGTATAACAAAGCCTGGGGCCTGCACGATGTAGAAGTAAACCTGCTGGCCGAAATTAACCAGAAGAATTACAGCAGCTACGGATTTACCGGATACGGATTAATTCCGGGCCTGGAAAACACGCCTGCCGGCATTACACAGGGAACGGCCGATAACAGCTTTATTCCCTTAATTAATGGCGGCCGCTCACAAAACAGGCTGCTTTCGCAAATTGGCATATTCAGGTATTCTTATGCAGATAAGTATACTTTTACAGCCAGCCTGCGTGGCGATGGGACTTCGAGGGCTCCATCTGCAAACCAATACCAGGTATTTTATGCCCTGGGTACTGGCTGGAACATTTACAAAGAGCATTTTATGGAAGGCTCAACCACCCTGAGCAGTTTGCGTTTGCGTGCCAGTTATGGCCGTACAGGTAATGCATCGGGGTTTGCAAGCGACTTTGGTTACAGAGGTTTATATGGTGCCGGA